>DASSWC010000195.1:0-6949 GCA_035705395.1 Pricia sp.
GGCATCCTGGGAGAAACGGGCTGAAAAAATCCGCTCTTTAATACGGGAAGGGATGCAGTGGGATAAAATGCCCGATATCACCGGAAATTTCAACCCAATTATCCATAGCACCCGCCAAATGGATGGCTATATCGTCGAGAATATCGCCATCGAAAGTTTCCCGGGATTTTATATTACCGGAAATTTGTACCGACCTATCGATTCTAAGGGAAAAAAAGCGGCAATTTTGAGTCCCCATGGCCATTTGGAGGACAAACGGCTGCGCGAAGATGTACAGACCCGTTGCGCCGTGTTGGCAAGAATGGGCGCGGTGGTGTTCGCCTATGATATGGTGGGTCGGGGCGAAAGCAAGCAAGTGGACCATTACATCCCTATCGCCATGGTGTTGCAGACCTATAACAGCAAACGGGTCTTGGACTATCTGCTCTCACGCCCCGATGTGGATACCGCCAGGGTCGGCATGACGGGCGGTTCCGGGGGCGCTACCCAGACGTTTATGCTGACCGCGCTTGATGACAGGATCACCGCATCGGCACCGGTGGTTCAGGTATCCGCCCACTTTTTTGGGGGCTGTGTCTGCGAAAGCGGTATGCCCGTTCACAAGGCCGAAGATTTTCAGACGAATAATGTGGAGATTGCCGCTTTGGCGGCACCACGGCCCATGATTTTGGTTTCCAATGGCGGCGACTGGACGCGGAATACCCCTAGGATCGAATATCCTTATATTCAAGAGGTGTATGCGCTTTATGATGCCGAGCACAAAGTTGAAAACGTACATTTACCGGGCGAACGGCACGATTACCGATATTCCAAGAGAACACCCGTCTATAATTTTTTCGATGCCCATCTGCAGTTAGATGGGGGTGTCATTCCCTATGAAGAGGGTTACAAAGAGGATTTTGTGACGGTCTTGCCGAAAGAAGACTTAAAGGTGTTTAATGAGGAACATCCACGGCCGGCCAATGCGTTGCAGGGGGATGCAGCGGTTATGGAATATTTGAACTTGGACTAATTTTGAATGTGGGACACCAGGGCTTGGCCTTGCGTTCGGCCTCCTGTGATCGATACCGCCTTGCTGCCGGGGAGGGGGTCTGGGTAAAGGGCAACAATGAAACCAAACAATGGAATTATGCTAAAAATCCGGACTGTCTTTCTTCTCTGTCTCCTGTCGCTCGAATGCGTCTTGGCCCAGGACAGACCCAACATTCTCGTTATCATGTTCGACGACGCCGGATTGGATATGGGGGCCTACGGAAGCCCCTATGTCAATACCCCTGCCTTCGACGCCATCGCCAGGGAGGGCATCCTTTTCAACCGCGCCTATACGCCCAATGCCAAATGCGCCCCTTCAAGGGCAGCGGTCATGACCGGACGCAATTCGTGGCAGTTGGACGCCGCTGCCAACCATGTTATCTACTTCCCGCCCAAATTCAAGACCTATCAAGAAGTATTGCTAGACAACGGGTATACTACGGGCCATACCGGAAAGGGCTGGGGACCGGGCGAGACCCTTCGTGAAGACGGTACCGAACGTCAGGTCATGGGCCCGGCTTACAACGACAAGACGTTGAAACCGGCCACCGAATTTATCGGGCCGAACGACTACAGCGGAAATTTCGCCGATTTTTTAAACAAGGCGCCCGCCGACAAGCCATGGAGCTTTTGGGTAGGCACAATAGAACCGCACCGAGGCTACGAATACGGGTCCGGTGTACGGTTGGGCGGAAAATCAACCGATATGATAGAAGATTTTCCGCCCTATTGGCCTGATACCGAGACCACACGTAAGGACCTGCTCGATTATGCCTACGAAATCGAGGATACCGACAAGCATATCGGAAAAATAATGGAAACCTTGCGCAAACGCGGCCTGCTCGAAAATACCTTGATCGTGGTCACCTCCGACCACGGTATGCCCTTCCCCAGGGTCAAGGGCGATCAATACGAAAATGCGAACCACATCCCGATGGCGATGCTCTGGAAAGGTAAAATGACGGCGGAAGAAAGAAAGGTCGACGACTATGTCAGCTTTATCGATCTGGCCCCGACTTTTCTGGATGCTGCGGGCGTTGAATGGCGGACTTCGGGCATGCATCCGGCCGCCGGAAAAAGTTTGATGAACATCATAGTTTCCGGGGAATCGGGACAGATAGAACCCGAACGCGACTTCGTGCTGGTGGGCAAGGAGCGGCATGACCCAGGCAGGCCCGGAGACGTCGGTTATCCCATCCGCGGAATCCATAAAAACGACATGCTCTACATCAAGAATTATGAAACCGATCGATGGCCGTCCGGTAATCCCGTAACGGGATATCTCAATACGGATGCCAGTCCGACGAAAACCGAAATCCTAAATTTGAGAAGAAAAGGGGAAAAAAAATTCTGGAAACTCAATTTTGGTAAACGGGTCGAAGAGGAGTTGTACGATATCGACAAAGATCCGTTTTGCATGAACAATTTGGCACAAGATCCGGCATATACGGTACAAAAAGAAAGCCTGAAAACCGAAATGGAAACGAGGCTTTCGGCCCAAGGTGACCTCCGAATGCAAGGATACGGGCATCTGTACGAGCAACATCCTTTTGTCAAAGGCAGGGGCCGAGGGTTTTATAAGGATTTTATGGCCGGAAAGAATCCCAATGCCGGTTGGGTCAACGAATCCGATTTCGAGCCCTACTACTTGGATGGGGATGGGAACGAGTTGGGGAAAGTTGAAATAGAAGGTACCCTCCAGGTAGGGCCCCGCAGAAGATGACCAAAGTTTTTAGATCAATTTCATCGCCTCGGGATTCCAGCCGACGGGCTGCTCTTTATAATAGCTTTCGTTCGCCAAAAGGGCTGCCCCTGCGGCCCGCAATCCAAAAGTAGGGTCTTCGAAAATTTTGCCCTTCCCCCGGATAGCCTGAAAGAAATTATTAAAATGGTCGTAGTGACCTCCTTTGTAATCTTCGGGCGCTTGCCAGATGGTTTCTCCGGTGGACAGTGAGGAAGCCCTGGGTTCCAAATTTAGGGAGGCATATTTTTCCCTTATTTTTTGCTGTGTGGCTTCGGTGTACGCGATCATGGAATATCCGCCCGGCACCATATCCAGTTTGGAACGTCTGAGGGTTACGGCGTTTTGCCCTATTTCCATTTCCCCTTCCGTGCCGACCAGTTTGAATCCGCCCCCGCCACCGCTTCCTGCGATAAAATTGATACGGAATGCTGCGTTGAACGCGGCATGGGTATCGGTTTTCGGGTAGTCGTAGAGCGTAATGCTGACGTCAGGCACATCACGGCCGTCTTTCCAGTACCGCAGCCCACCTGTGGCCTGCGCCCGGTTCGGACCGTACGAGCTTATTACAAAGTTGAGCGTGGAGAAGGCGTGAACGAAAAGGTCTCCCGCTACCCCCGTACCATAATCCCTATAATTCCGCCATCTGAAAAAACGTTCATTATCATAGGGCACTTTCGGGGCCCTGCCCAAAAAGGTGTCGAAATCCACTGTCTCGGGATTGGCGTCGGGAGGTATGGGATACTGCCAGGCCCCCTCGGCGGAATAGCGGTCATTGTAAAAGTCAAGCATCACTATATCGCCGATCGCCCCTTCTTCGTAGAGGTGTTTGGCCTTCTCGTTGCCCAGCGATGACAGCCCCTGGCTACCGATTTGACAAAGCTTTCCGGTCGCTTTTTGGACCTGTATTATTTTCTGGCCCTCATCGAACCCTTGTACCATCGGTTTTTCGCAGTACACATGTTTGCCCGCCTCCAAGGCATCGAGGACGATTTTTTTGTGCCAGTGGTCCGGGGTCGCCACGATAACGGCATCGATATCCTCCCGGTCCAAAAGTTGACGGTAGTCGCGCGTTGTGAAGAGCGTATGGCCCCAAAGTTCCTTGCCCCGGTCCAACCGCCCGGTGTAGAGGTCACAGACGGCAACCAGTTTTACCCCCGCGACCTGCAAGGCGGATTGTGTATCGTAAATGCCCTGAATACCACAACCTATGAGGCCCAGATTGATTTGATCATTGGCGGCATACAAGATTTTTTCGTAGGTTCTTTCAAGGCTGAGCTTTTCCTCAAAGGAGGATGCAAATACCATCGGCGTCGAGGTCAGGGCGGCGGAGCCAAGAGTGGCCTTTTTAAGGAAGGATCTTCTTGAAGTGGATTTTTTCATTGGGATGCTTTTAAGGGAACGCCTTTTTTAAGCATCCCACTTTTTTGGATTCGGTTGATTTGACTGTAGGGTACGAGGCCTACCTCAATTTAAAAATTTATGGACTCGAAATGTATAAAAAATTTAGCGGATATATTGCGATTGCATCTAAACCCACTACTATTTTACCTGAAAGGGTACCGCCTCGGCGAAAAGAATGGTTATTTTCGCAATAAAATCCATGAACCTTCCCCAAACGGATAAAAAGCGGATTGTTGTCATCGGGGCCGGCTTTGCCGGTATTTCATTGGCCAAAAAACTGAAGGGCCTCGATACGCAATTGGTGGTGATCGACCGCCATAACTACCATACCTTCCAACCGCTGTTGTACCAGGTTTCCACAAGCGGCCTTGAACCGGATTCCATTGCCTATCCCATCCGGAAAATCCTAAGAAAAATAGAGGATTTTCATTTTCGTTGGGCGGAAGTTTCCCGTGTCGACCCCGAAAAGCAGGAAATAGTTACTGATAAGGGCATATTGAAGTACGATTATCTGGTCATGGCGACCGGTACCCGCACGAATTTTTTCGGGAATACGGAGATAGCCGACCACGCGATGCCCATGAAAACCGTACCGCAGGCGTTAAACATCAGAAGCCTGATGCTTCAGAATTTCGAAAAGGCCGATGATTCGGTGGGCCTTGAGGAGCGAATGGCCTTGCTCAATTTCTGCATCGTCGGGGCCGGCCCGACCGGGGTCGAACTTGCAGGTGCCCTGGCCGAGCTGAAGCGCAATGTCTTTCCTAAAGATTACCAACACTTGAACATGGACGAAATGGAAATCCATTTGTTCGAGGCGGCCGATCGGGTCTTGCCGCCGATGAGCGAAGAGGCCTCCGCAGACGCTACGCAGTTCTTGGAGGAACTGGGGGTGCAGATCCATTTGAAAACCATGGTCAACGATTATGATGGAAAAATCGTAACCCTCAGCGACGGCGCTACAATGCGTTGCGAAAATTTTATCTGGACCGCAGGGGTGACCGGGGCGGCGGTAGGTGGTTTTTCGGCGGACAGGCTAGTGGAAAAATTGAACCGGTTCAAGGTCAACCCGTACAATCAGGTAGAAGGCTACGAAAATATCTTTGCCATTGGCGATATCGCGTACATGGAAACAGAGAAATATCCCGCGGGGCACCCCCAAGTGGCCCAGCCCGCCATTCAGCAAGGTGAACTTTTGGCCAAAAATTTTGAGCGCCTATTACACGGAAAAAAAATGGTGGCCTTCGATTACTACGACAAGGGTACTATGGCGACGGTAGGACGAAACAAGGCGGTCGTAGATCTGCACAAATTTAAGTTTGCAGGTTTTTTCGCTTGGTTTGTTTGGATGTTCGTACACCTCATGGCCCTGGTGGGTTTCAGGAACAAGGTGATCGTTTTCTTCAATTGGGTCTACAATTATATCAATTACGATAAAGCCGCGCGTTTGATTGTGAGGCCGTTTCGTGCCAAGGAATAGACAGGGCCAGCCGGGCGGATAAGCTGTCGCTCCTGGAATAAAATGAACTGCCAAGAAAGCTTGTACTTCCAAGCAAGCTTGTACTCCCGAAAAACAGTTAAACGGCCATTACGGCAAAAAATCCAAAAAGCTTTATTATCTTTACCCTGTTGTGTTGTGACCCGACAATCTTGAAAAAGGTGCGGGCCAATGAAAGGCTTTCCTCCTGACCCGAATATCAGCGGTTAAGGATACCGGAAGGCTTTTTTTTTGCAGTGTTTAAAAATAAAAGCATCCCCTTTATGCCGATTCTTTTAAATTGGCATCCGGCATCGAATAGGAAGTACCAAATACCATTTAATTTGTCGGGCGGCCGCACCAAATTACCCTTTTGCCAAGCATTGAACCAAACTTCAAAAGGCGACGATAGACTATTGAGGTATTACACCGTATCCCATTGCGTCATTACGCCTTATCCCGAGGCTGATGGTGATTTTTCTTGTCCTTGACCTGATGGTTGATACGCTCACCATGCGTAGCGGATTCGTCGATAGCCTGCTCTTTTAGACTCTGGTTTTCACTTTTTTCAATTAAATTATCTCCCTTGTTCTCCTTGTTCTCCTTGTTCTGCTTGTTTTCCTTGGACTTGTTTTTCATTTCACTCATAACTTTATTTTTATCCCGGGGGTTCCGGAATGTTGTTATTAGTCACTTAAATAGGCACTCAAATTCACTTTTCACCGAACACGCCTATTGGATGTTCAAGAATTTGAACTCCCGGTCCGGACATAACCTCAGTATTAAGACTGAGTCTAAGCCCGGGCCAGTAGAAAAATAGCGCCGACGATCAGTATTAGAAGCAATACAATAATTAGGGTGGCCCACGGAAACCTTTTCTGCTTGGTCATCGTGGTCTGATTGCGAGCGTCATCCACCGAATGGGGGTTGTGCACCGGGGAACTATCCTGAGAGCTTGTATTTTCTTTCTGGTCTTTCATCATGTACCATTTTATGGAATTTTAAATCCCGTATGGCTTTGCCTACCGGGCCTATCTTGCCCTAACTTAACACTATTTCGTTCGAACCACGAACGGATAAAAAATTATTATTGATCCAATAAATAGGATGCCTTTTACCTTCGGATACCTCACTCCCAGACCTTAAAAAATTGTCGTAACTTTATATGGCATTGAAAAGAAAAGCATATGCCATTATACCATAGTTTGGGAAAGATTCCTCCCAAAAGACACACCCAATTCAGAAAAGAGGACGGTTTGTTGCACTACGAACAGCTTTTCGGCACCATCGGATTCGAT
>DASSWC010000196.1:0-14199 GCA_035705395.1 Pricia sp.
TGGCAGCGAGGCGAAGGTCAAGGAAGCCGGTAAAATGCGGATTGAAGGCAAAGAGTATGTGATGAAAGACGGCGATGTGGTGCACTTTCGCTTCAATGTGTAAGGCGCTAGCACCTGTAAATCCCAATATTCAAGTACCAAATTGCAATGAATTCGATAGCAAACCGGATGGTATAGTTTAGGAATTTGCGGTCTGGAATTCTATTCGTAAAGTTGCAGCCTCCTCCTCAAGATTTTCATTTCATTTTCCATATCCCGCATCCGGTGCAACATATGGTTTAAAGCGTCGATACCCTCCAAATTGATGCCCAAATCGTTATGCAATCGATCAAAACGCTCGATTTCGGGAATTTCTTCGTCCAAAATATAGGCTTCGGTTTCGATTTTTCTGCATTTTATGAGGCCGTATTCGTCCAGGGCCTCGATAAAAGCATCGGGTATTCGGGTGCGTTCGCAATAGTGCCGGACCAAAATATATTTTTCGTTTGCCATGGTATTCGTTTTAAGTTAGCCAAAAGCGGCTTAATTTCCAGCAATTACATCCCGGGCCGCGGCAGGATGGATTGAATATGTTGCCCTTGGGTTCCATGCCTATTTATTTACGCTCTGTAATTCGGAAAGTTGTTTGAACAGTTCTTTCTCCTTTGCCGTCAGATTTTTGGGCAGTACCACCTTGTAGGTGATATAGAGATCGCCGAATTGGTTTTCCTTTTTGTATTTGGGCATGCCCTTGCCCTTTAGTTTGACTTTGGTGTCGTTCTGGGTTTCGGGTTTTACGTTGAGCTTGACCTTTCCATTTAGGGTATCTACCTGTATTTCACCTCCCAGTAGGGCCTTGTAAAGATGGATTTCCTCGGTTTTATATAGATTATCGCCTACCCTTTGAAAAGCGGTATTATTAAACACCTCGAACGTAAGATATAGGTCGCCCTTGGGTCCCCCGTTCATTCCTTCCGCCCCATACCCCTTGATTTTGATGGTCTGCCCGTCTTCGACACCGGCGGGAATGGTAAGGCGGATTTTCTTCTCCCCGAGGTCGATGGTCTGTTTTTGGGAACTTAGGGTGTCGGTCAGATTGATCCGAAGTGTGGCATTATAATCCTGCCCCTTAAACTGATGGGTACTTCTGCCTCTACCTCTGGTCGAACTACCGGTACCCCCGCCGAACATGGACTCAAAAAAGTCCGAAAACTCGCTCTCCGAAAAATTACCGGAGCTGCTGTATTGCTGTCCACCACCGAAGCCTGCGCCAAAACCACCCCCCGATTCACCATCGGCGTAGCCCCCTGAGCCCCTGAAACCACTTCCGGGGGCACCTGCAAACCCGCCGGACGCGGACTGTCGTTTTTGGGCCTCCTCATAGGCATCGGCATGCTGCCATTCCTTTCCGTATTTGTCATATTTTTTCCGTTTTTCGGGGTCGCCCAAGACCTCGTTCGCCTCATTGATCTGTTGAAAACGCTTCTGGGCATCCTTGTCATCGGGATTCAGGTCCGGATGGTGCTTTCGCGCCAATTTGCGATATGCCTTTTTAACATCGGCCGCCGACGCGCTCTTTTCCAGCCCGAGAACTTTGTAATAATCGATAAAATCCATAGTATCACTTGTAATCCGAAATTTAAAAAAAGATTATTGGAATAGCGGACGTTTTACGGTTTATGTTGGCCTTTGTCGCATGCCGATTCCATGCCGTTATCAACAATACCGCAATTATCTTCGCTGACTGGTTGACCGAGAACCATCCACTCGTTTAGCGGTTCGGGCGTATCACATTATTTTTTTCGCCATTTCAAAATTTGTCAGTTTTACATTTTCTATCTGGACGGTCTGTTCATTCACAACGTTAAAGCCGATTTTTTCAAAAAAGGCTCTTGCTGTTTTGCTTACATTGGATGTAAGCTCATTTTGCCCTTGTTGTTTAGCCACTTTCTCAATTTCTGTGTACAGTTTCTTGGCGATTCCTTTCCGTTGATGGTCTTTGTGAACATAGAAAAGGTCGATGTGGTTCCCATCTAGGGTACAAAATCCCGTTATTTGTCTGTTCTTTTCTGAAACCAAGACTACTTGGTTGGTCAAAATATTCTGCCAACGTTTCTTGTTTTTAATGCCCGATGACCACACCACAAGTTGTTCGCTGGTATAATCAGTTTTGCATACTTCCAATATGCTTCCCACAAACAATTCTTGCAATTCCCCTTTGTCAACTAAAGTAGCCTTTCTAATCATTGGTCATAGTAAAAATTACATGATCTTAATCAAAAGGTAGTAAATCTGGTTCAACAAATTCTTTTTTAGCTTTCTCACTAGTATAGATATTGTTGCTGTAATGACAGTCCATTATCTCTTTAAAATGGGTTTTTAATCGTGGAAATTCCGTAATGAACGATTTAAAATTGTGGACCTTCGATTTGAGCATAAAATGGTAAACGGCTTTTATGGCTGCTATAGTCAAGGTTTTGTTGTATTTATCCCGGGCACCAAGTCGTGTTACAAAGTTCGATAGCTGGGAGCAGATATTCTTGATGGCATTATCAAGTCCATATTTGTTTATATGTATCCAAACCAATCGCATATGTGCTTCGTGATTGAACAAGTTAGGATTGAAAGTGGCTTCTTCAAACTTCAGTTCAAATTGTTGCTCAGAAAGTTCAAAATGGTTTTGCATAGTCAGAATCAACATTCACCTTCTTTATTTGATTGACAATTTCCTTTAAATGTTCCTCATCAGTACCACAACAACCTCCAAAGACGTTTAGATGCTTGAAGGTGTCTTTCAGTATTTTATGCTCATTGCCTAATTCCTTCGGATTGCCTCTGTCCAATTCTGTGGCCTCATCCAACTCCGCGTGGCTTTTGCAAGATGCATTTGCCCTAATGCCCTTTACCCTTTTTGTCCATTGCTCATCTTTCCCAGCCAATAATTCGTTTGTGAAATGTGTCGGGTGGGCACAATTGATCATATAATAGAGTGGAGGCGCTTTTGCACTATTATCAACTTGTTCAATAGCTTCTTTCAAACCTATTCCCGATGGCAGCTTCCCGTTTGTTTCAACGGTAAAGGAAATGACCACGGGAAGGTTAACCGTATTGGCGGCACGGACAATACCAATAGCTTCTTCTACATAATTCATCGTAATAGCCGAAACCATTTCAGCCGGTGTTTGGCTAAAAGCTTCTATTTGTTGCGAATGGTACTTTTGCGCGTCTTCAATGTTCATTGTATTTCCAGGAATATATCCATCCCCCCGGGGGCCTATACAACCGCTGACAACAATTGACACTACTTCTGGGGTGAATTCTTCTCTCAAATCAATCAGAAGTTGAACAGCCTTCTTATTGATTTCTGATATTGCCGATTTTGGGTAACCTATTTTTTCAATCCAATCGGGGTTCGCCCGCCACGTAGGGCTTTCTAATATGAAACCGGTTTTAAAGTCGCCTGCAATTTTCAAATACCGCCTATAATATTCCTTAATCGCATTATATCCTTTCCCATCTTTTAATACATCAAAAGCTGCAAAGTATGGAAGGTCAAAACCTTCGTGGAAAACTAAAGTTGTTTCCAGTCCACCATCCGTTAAAAACAGGTCATTCGACTCATTTGGGAGAATTATTTTACTTTTTTCCATAGAACATTTTTTTGATTGTACTTTGTTTTTTGTTGAAATTACCTATAGTACAAATGTAGGGTGTGAACGTAATAATGGTTTTTGTTCAAACGTCGTGATTTTTTGCTGTACGGTTTATACTGAACTGGCAACGAAAAAAGTTTGATGGCCCCTATGTTCTCTTGTGTCGTATTGGAGATACTCCGAATTTTTCTTTGAATACACGACTAAAATGGGAAAGGTTTTCAAAACCGCTGTTGAAAGCAACTTCACTGATGTTTTTTTTGCCTGCTTCCAAAAAAGACTTGGCCAGTTCCAGCCTTTTTTGGGTAAGCCACCTACCGGGCGTGGTCTGGTAATATTCATAAAACTCTTTTTTAAATACCGAAACGCTCCGATTTGCCATTCGGGCGAACTGTGGAACGGTCAGGTTAAACATGTAGTTTTTCTCCATCACTTCCCAGATAGGTGTTTTGGAAATGTTCATTATGCTGTTTGCATAAGCGAGTACATTTTTATTGGCCGGGTCTAAAAAGATGTTAAAAAGGAGCTCTTTGAATTTGAGTTCCAGTAAGCCTTCAGGGACTGGTAACTTTTGTTTGAAATAAGGGAGAATGCTGTAAAAAAAGGCACGGGTGGTTTCGTTCAAGTGTATTTTTATCAGCATATCGGAAGGAGATGGTGGGAGGTCTTTCAAAGAAAGATATTGATGATATTCCCTAATTACCTGCCGAAAAAAACGGTCCTGAAAGTAAAAAGCAAGGACGCTCCATTCCGTTGATTCGGGCAATTCCTGCAAATAGGCCGTTTTTCGGGTAAGGATGCAGGAATGTTTCGTGAGTATCCATGATTTTCCGCCCTGATGCAAAATTCGACCGCCCTCTAGCGTAAGCATTATTTCGTTGTAATGCGAAAAAAGTTGAAGTTGCTTATCCACCTGAGGGCACTTGTAGTACAAAAACAGCGCATCCTTTACCGCCATCTGTTTAATGGTAACAGGGTCGGCAATGCTGTCATCATAGTTATTGTATACCAGGCTCATATCATACCAAAATTATAGAAAATAAAACTCAAATTAGGGTAAGTGTCATTTTCAAAAGCTTTTCAACCAACGGTTTTCTTTTTTGCTGCTCAAAAGTTGTAATCATAATGTATTTGCCCCCGGGCAGGTGGAAGAAGAACAAGGTTTGGGCCGGTTAAAATAGACTTAACACAGCACTAGTTGGAAACAGGTCTTTGAAACGCAAATTTAAGATTGGGGTTTAAAAGGCAAGCTGCAACAGCAATTCCCGCTACTATAAAAGGGGGGATTGCGTTGACTGGCTCACCTTGAACAATGTGCGATATTACGGCGCCCGATGTAACAAAAAACAAACCTGCATACACACTGAATTTAAATATGGGAGGAAGCTTTGGGATGCACAAAATGATTGCCCCAAGGATTTTTCCGAGCCCGGTTATTGACATCACATACAATGGAAAGCCCAATTGTTCAAAGATTTGAACCTGATATTCTGCCCGAAAGAGTTGGCTTGCGCCACCGCCAAGCATTCCTATAATGGCAATTCCTGTTATAATTTTGAAACTGATCTTACGTTTTTTAGAAACGGTTTCGATCTGATTTTTGGCATTTGTCATTTTGAACTATTTTTTTGTTTATACCTCAATAATGACCGAAACCTTCAAAATTGGACACATTAAAAAATTAATTTTTGAGATTTTCCAATTTCTTTTTCAAAGTTTGCCTATCCGTTTGTGTTTTTGCCATTCCAAGGGCTTTATCGTAGTGTTGTTTTGCCTTTTGGTTGTCAACACCCTTGTACAGTTTGCCGAGAAGGGTAAAGTAAAAATGGCTTTTTGTAAACTGAAGTTTTTCAGCCTCCGGAAGTGCTACTTCCCTTCCTTTGGCTTTGTACAAAGCATACACCCGGTTGAGTGCAACGCTTGGTGAATAATTTATTTCCAGCAACAAATTGTAATGATGTAAAATGTTCTTCCACTTTTCCGCAGTGTCGTTTTTTTGACAATGCCAAAAGGCAATTCCAGCTTCCAAATGATACGAAGTGATTTCATTGCCTTGAACCGCTTTATCCAAAAAGACGTTGCCTTGTGCTATCAATTCTTTATCCCAAAGTTTTTCGTTTTGGCGGTCATATAAAATAATGCCGTTGTTGCTGGTCTGCCGGGCATTGAATCTTGACGTATGAAAACACATCATCGCCATCAGGGCGTTTGTTTTTGGCAAGTTTGTTTTCTCGTTCTTTGTCAATAGTATTCCCAGCCGCATGGCCTCCAAACAAAAATCCTTGCACAAAACCTGATTTTGTGTGTTGGAATAATAGCCTTCGTTGAAGAGCAAATAAATAATATGCAGCACGTTGTCAAGACGATTGCCAATTTCGGTTTCCGGTGGCATCTCAAGTTTTATATTTTCAAGCCGCAATTTTTCCTTCGCCCGAAACAAGCGTTTGTTGATAGTTTCCTTGTTGCTCAAAAACGCCTCGGCGATTTCCCCGATCCCAAAACCACAAAGAATGCGCAATGCCAAACCGATTTGCGCCTCACTAACAATGGCGGGGTTGCAAACAGCGAACAGCATTTGCAACTGACTGTCCTGAATATTTTCGTTTGAAAAATCCAGGTCGATATTGTTATTTTGGACAGCGGATTCTTTTATTTTTGGGAGGACCTTCTCCGTAAAAATTTTGTTTCTGCGGAAATGGGACAAGGTTTTTTGCTTGGCCACGACGTAGAGCCAAGCTGCTGGGTTTTCCGGAATTCCTTTGGTTCCCCATGTTTCCGATGCTTGCAGGAAGGTTTCGCTCACCACATCCTCGGCAATTTCTATGTGCTGCAGACTAAAATATTTCCCAATAACGGCGACCATTTTGGAAAACTCCTTGCGAAACAACCCTTGAAGAAGCTCGTTTTTTGTCTCCATTCAACCTTAGGAGTTTGTATATACCGGTCTCACTTCAACGCTTCCACCTTCATCAATGGCGGGGCAACCGTGCGATAACGTAACAGCATCGTCCAAATTTTCCGCCTTGACGATGACAAAACCACCCAGGGCTTCTTTGATTTCAACAAAAGGCCCATCGGTGATCACGCCCCCGCTTTTAAGGACTTTTCCTTCTGTAGAAAGTCGTGCACCGTGTTGTGCGAATTTGCCCTCTGTTTTAATGCCATCTATCCAGTCTTGCCATTTTTTGCTCAATGTTTGCATTTTTTCAGGCGTTGCTTGGCTATAGTCATAATCGGGCTGCCGAAACAATAATAAGAATTCTTTCATTTTAAATGTTTTAAGGTTTCCCTAATAATAAATTCATTTAGACTTTTTCTTTTACCTGCGAATTTCACATTTTGCACCCTAATTTCGTCTTTTTTTCTCACCGTAGCTAAGGCTATGCTGCTCAAAAAAGCCTTCATTAGGTCACAAAAGCCGAAATTCTCGGTTCCAAACAAAAAGTCTAAATGAGTTCAAGGCTTGAAAAATTAAATATTGGACAAATTTGAGAATGTTTTTTGGTCAATGTTGTATGGTTCTGTTCAGAATGACAGCTAACATTGGGTTATAAAACAATAGCGGAAACTTAAAAACAAAATGACAACCAAAAAACAACGGCTTGACTCCTAACTAATTGTCCTCTTTTTGTTGCTCGTCCAAAAACTGCTTAAAGGACAATCCGTGTATCGATGGTTTTGCAAAGGTGAAAGTTAGCTCCTTTTAAATCTTCGTAACTTGTTAATTACTTTAACGTTTATGGGTTTTATCTTTTTAATTGTCGTATTATCTTTAGCGACACTTGAACAAACCCCATAGTATGTCCGAAAACAGCCAATATACCGAAGAAAACATCCGCTCGCTCGATTGGAAGGAGCATATCCGACTGCGTCCGGGCATGTATATCGGTAAATTGGGGGACGGATCATCTGCCGATGACGGCATTTATATCCTCTTAAAGGAAACCCTTGATAATTGTATCGACGAATTCGTCATGGGGGCTGGCAAAACCATCGACATTTCTATCCAAGGGGACCGGGTCATTGTACGGGACTACGGCCGTGGCATTCCCTTGGGGAAAGTGGTCGACGTCGTCTCCAAAATGAACACCGGCGGCAAGTACGACACCCGTGCCTTTAAAAAATCCGTGGGACTCAATGGGGTGGGTACCAAGGCCGTCAACGCCCTATCCAGCTATTTTCGGGTGGAAAGCACACGGGAGGGTAAGTCCAAATCCGCCGAATTTGAGATAGGGGACCTGAAGAACGAGGAGCTGCTCGAGGTGACCAGCCGCCGACGGGGCACCAAGATTACCTTTGTTCCCGATGAGGGCATCTTTAAAAAATACAAGTACCGCAACGAGTACGTCGAGCGCATGCTCAAGAACTACGTCTATCTCAATCCGGGACTGACCATTGTATTTAACGGGGAGAAATTCTATTCAGAGAACGGACTCAAGGATCTTTTGGAGGAAAACAATAATATAGAGGATATGCTCTATCCCGTTATCCACCTCAAAGGCGACGACATCGAGGTAGCGATTACGCATAGCAAGACCCAGTATAACGAAAGCTATCACTCCTTCGTTAACGGACAGCATACCACACAGGGCGGAACGCACCAAAATGCCTTCCGTGAGGCCATTGTCAAGACGATACGGGATTATTACGGGAAGAGCTACGACGCCTCCGACATCCGGAAGTCCATTATATCCGCCATTTCCATTAAGGTGATGGAACCGGTCTTCGAGAGCCAGACCAAGACCAAGCTGGGCTCGACGGATATGGGCGGTGATTTTCCTACTGTGCGCTCCTACATCAACGATTTCGTGGGGAAGTATCTGGACAATTACTTACATAAAAACCCCGCTACGGCCGACAAGCTACAGCGCAAAATCATTGCGGCGGAAAAGGAGCGGAAAGAACTTTCGGGCATTCGGAAACTGGCGCGCGACCGGGCCAAAAAAGCCAGCCTTCACAATAAAAAACTGCGGGACTGCCGGGTGCATTTGGAGGATATGAAAAACGAAAGACGGCTGGAAAGCACCCTTTTCATTACCGAAGGGGATTCCGCTTCGGGATCGATCACCAAATCCCGCGATGTCAATACCCAGGCCGTGTTCAGCTTACGGGGTAAGCCGCTGAACTCTTACGGCATGTCAAAAAAAATCGTATACGAAAACGAGGAATTCAATCTGCTGCAAGCCGCCCTGAACATCGAGGAATCAATGGAGGACCTGCGCTACAACAACATCGTTATCGCTACGGATGCCGATGTTGACGGGATGCACATCCGCCTATTATTGATCACCTTCTTTCTGCAGTTCTTCCCTGAACTGATCAAGGAAGGGCACCTTTATATTCTGCAGACCCCGCTGTTCCGGGTCCGCAATAAAAAGGAGACCCGGTACTGCTACAGTGAGGAAGAGCGAAGGAATGCCATCGCGACCTTGGGCGGAAAAGTGGAAATTACCCGTTTTAAGGGGCTGGGGGAAATCTCGCCAGACGAGTTCAAAAACTTTATCGGCGACGACATCCGGTTGGAGCCCGTGATGCTGGACAAGGCCATGTCCATCGAAAAACTCCTGAAATTCTACATGGGCAAAAATACGGCCGACCGCCAGGAGTTCATTATAGAAAACCTTAAAGTAGAAGTTGATCTGGTCGAGGAAAACCAATTGTAATCCACGTCTGTCGGAAAGCAGGCAAAATAAACCGATATTTGTTGAATGGACGATAATGACGAACTGAACCTACCCGCCGATGAGGGGGGCCGGCCAAGCGAAAATGAAGGTTCGCAAACCGGCGACGAAGGACCGTCCGAGGCGGGAAGACCGTCCGAAGCGCAAACATCCGAGGAGGTTACGGACCAAAACCCCGACGAAGCCGAAACAAACGATAGTACGGACGCCCTCACCCGGGTTTCCGGTATGTACGAGGATTGGTTTTTGGACTACGCCTCCTACGTAATCCTCGAGCGGGCCGTACCAGCCATCGAGGACGGTTTCAAACCGGTACAGCGCCGGATTATGCATTCCCTCAAAGATTTAGACGACGGGCGATATAATAAGGTCGCCAACGTGGTGGGCCATACCATGCAGTATCATCCGCACGGCGATGCCAGTATCGCCGACGCCTTGGTGCAGATCGGGCAGAAAGAGCTGCTGATCGATACCCAGGGAAACTGGGGCAACATCCTGACCGGCGATGGTTCGGCGGCCCCCCGGTATATCGAAGCCCGGCTCACCAAATTTGCCCTGGAGGTCGTATTCAGCCCCAAGATCACGGAATGGCAGCTTTCCTATGACGGGCGGAAAAAAGAACCTGTAAACCTTCCGGTTAAATTCCCGCTGCTGTTGGCGCAGGGAGCGGAGGGAATTGCCGTGGGGCTTTCCACCAAGATCATGCCCCATAACTTCAACGAGCTGATCGACGCATCCATCAAACACCTACAGGGAAAGCGGTTTAAGCTGTTCCCCGATTTTCCGACCGCTGGTATTATCGATGTGACCAATTACAATGAAGGCCTCCGCGGGGGCAGGATACGCGTCCGCGCCAAGATAGCACAGCATACCAAAAACATCCTCATAATAACCGAAATACCCTACGGTACCAATACCTCCTCTTTAAAGGATTCCATCCTCAAAGCCAACGATAAGGGAAAGATTAAAATCAAAAAAATTGAGGACAATACCGCCGCAGAGGTGGAGATTTTAGTACACATTCCTCCCAATATTTCCCCTGACAAGACCATAGACGCCCTCTATGCGTTTACTGCCTGTGAATCATCGATCTCCCCACTCGGATGTATCATCGAAGACAACAAACCCCTATTTATCGGGGTGACCGAAATGCTACGCCGGTCCACCGAGGCCACCGTCGATCTGCTACGACAAGAACTTGAAATACAGCTTTCCGAATTGGAGGAACAGTGGCATTTTGCATCCTTGGAACGTATTTTTATCGAGAACCGTATCTATCGCGATATCGAGGAGGAAGAGACCTGGGAAGGGGTCATTGCCGCCATTGATAAAGGTCTGCAACCATTTGCCAAGAACCTGAGACGCGCCGTAACCGAAGACGATATTGTGCGCCTGACCGAAATCCGGATCAAACGAATATCCAAGTTTGATCTGGACAAGGCCCAGCAAAATTTGGATCATCTTGAAAAGAAAATCGCAGAGGTCAAGCACCACTTAAACCATTTGATCGTGTATGCCATCGATTACTTCCGGAACCTGAAAGATACCTACGGAAAAGGCCGCGAGCGGAAGTCCGAAATCAGGATTTTCGAGGATATCGAAGCGACCAAGGTGGTGATCCGAAATACAAAACTCTACGTGAACCGTGAAGAGGGCTTTGTGGGTACCTCGCTAAAAAGGGACGAGTATGTGACCGATTGCAGCGATATCGACGATATTATCGCTTTTACCGCAACCGGCAAAATGATGGTTTTCAAGGTAGATAGCAAGACCTTTGTCGGTAAGGGGATTATCTACGTGGCCGTGTTCAAGAAAAAGGATAAGCGCACCATTTATAACATGATCTATCGCGACGGGAAAGGCGGCAATACATATATCAAACGTTTTAACGTGACCAGCGTAACCCGTGATCGACTCTACGATGTCGGCAAGGGCAAACCCGGCACAATCGTATACTATTTCTCCGGAAATCCGAATGGCGAGGCCGAGACTGTTACCGTCCACCTTCGCCAGTCGGGCAAAATCAAGAAATTGAAATGGGATCTCGATTTTGCCGATGCCACGATCAAGAGCCGACGCACCAAGGGCAATCTTATCACCAAATATGCGGTTAAACGCATCGAACTGAAAGAAAAGGGCCTTTCGACCCTAAAACCCCGAAAACTCTGGTTCGACGAGACGGTACAGCGCCTGAACAGCGATGCGAGGGGGGACTTTATGGGGGAATTTCGCAGTGGCGACCGTCTATTGATCGTCAACCAGAACGGAACCATAAAAACGGTTACGCCGGAACTGACCCTGCGCTTTGACGCGGATATCGTGGCCCTGGAAAAGTGGATTCCCGAAAAACCGCTGTCCGTTATTTACTGGGAGGGCGAAAAGGAACTCTTCTACGTCAAACGTTTTTTGGTCGAGAACTCCGATAGGGAAGAGAACGTCCTCACCGATCATCCTAAATCGTATCTCGAGCGCATCTGTACCGATTACCGTCCCAGGGTAGAGGTGGTATTCGCCAAAAAAAGGGGACAGGAGCGCAAGGAGAATTGGATAGTTGAGCTCGAAGACTTTATAGCCATTAAGGGCATCACTGCGATGGGCAACCAACTGACCAAGGAAAAGGTATTGGAAATCAATGGATTATCCCCACTTCCTTATGAGCCGCCGGAGCCTTCCAAAACCGAGGATATCGATGTGGTAGACGGGGAGGTAGTTGACGCAGGGAATTCGGAAAACAAATCCGAAAATATGGATGGGGACGACGATAAGCTGGCGGCACCCGACCCCGCAGACAGCTCCGAGCCGGCCAAGCCATCGGGCAAAGGCTCATCCAAAAAAGACAAAATGGACAATGGGGATGACCAGCCGACCCTGTTCGATTAGCCCAAGATGTTGCGAATAAACGATGAAACCCCGATAATACACGCTATTATACCTATATTTGCCAAAAAATGAGCTTGAATGGATTTTACCAACCCTCTTATTTACGGAGTACCCTGTTTTATTGCATTTATCCTATTAGAACTGACCTATAGCCATACCCATGGGGACGAGGATCTCTATGTTTGGAAAGATCTTTTGGCCAGCGGGGCCATGGGCGTGGGTTCGGCCATTTTGGGACCGCTCATCAAGATAACCGTACTGATTGTCGTTTTCGAGCTTACCTATGAATTCTTTAATCCTATGGTCGATGGCGTGCGAACCAACATCATGGGGTATGAATCCTTCGGCTACGCTTGGTACGTTTGGTTACTCTGTCAATTGGCCGATGATTTTACGTACTACTGGTTCCATCGCGCCAACCATGAGATACGGATTTTATGGGCCGCGCACATTGTACATCATTCTTCCGACAACTTCAATCTGGGCACTGCCGTCCGAAATGGGTGGTTTACCCTAGTATACAAGCCTTTTTTCTATATGTGGATGCCCGCCATCGGCTTCCCTGTGGAAATGGTCGTGATCTGTCTGGCCATCGAATCCCTCTGGCAATTCCAGTTACATTCCAAATACGTGCCTAAAATGGGATGGGTCGAAAAGATATTCAACACCCATACGATGCATCAGGTGCACCATTCCCAGAATGTGGAATATCTGGACAAAAATCACGGGGGTTTTTTGAATATCTTCGATAAAATGTTCGGTACCTGGAAGGAACTTGACGATGATGTCGAGGTCAAGTTCGGGGTCATTCATGCGCCGAAGTCCTATAACCCCATGGTTATACTGACGCATGAATTCAAGGATATTTGGGCAGACGTGAAGAAAGCCGACAAATTCTCGCACAAACTCATGTACATTTTCGGCCCCCCGGGATGGAGTCCCGATGGCAGCACCCTGACCGTAAAGCAGCAGCAACGCCTGTTCCGCGAACAGCAAACGAAGAACCCGAAAATGGTGTATAACCGTCCGAATTAAAGATTTTTCTTCGAGTTGTCCGATTTCCCTTATCGCCGTATGCCCATTCCTCACGCCCCGCAGTATCCCTTCGCCTTTTGGCACCGCAGTATCCCTTGCGCCTTTTGGGCCCATTCCTCACGCCCCGTGGTTCCCCTGTGACTTTTTGGGCTCATTCCTCACGCACCGCGGTTCCCCGCGCCTTTTTGGGCTGTCCGACAAGACCGTATTCAAAAGTGTAGGAGTCCTCATTTGTGGACAAAATTTTCATGTGCACGGATTTTTCTTCCGAGCTGTTCTTGGGCTTCATTTTTTTGACGATGTATTCGCAGTCGTTTATCCAGCGCACGGACGAGGTATCCGCCTTGCCTTCGAAATAATCGATCTCCATGGTGTCGTTGCGTATGAAGGTAGTGGTCCTTTCTTCACCCTCAATAGTGGTGGTAAAGGAGAATTTGCCGGTCTTAAATTTTTGACAATCCCTTTGGGGTCGGTAACAAGAAGCCAAAAGTAGGGCGAGAAAACCATAAAAAACGAAGCGATGAATCATGCCACAAAATTAACCAAATTGTAATCAACCAGTGAGGTATTATGAGTGGATTTGAACCCAAATTTACGCTACCCAATCATATCGTTGGCCGAATACCAAAAAGGCTTCTTAGCCATCCCCATAGGCATCAAAACTGCCGTCGGAATAAAAAATAACGATACGTTCGATATGCTGCCCCAATTTTTTGGAGTCCCCTGCGGAACGTGTGTCGCGCAATGCGCCCAAAAAACCGGTGTTTTCCAAGCTTTTATCTCGAGGAATTCCCTCGCTCGTAGTTTCTGCAGGAAATGAGCCTTTGCCATTCAGTAACCAATACAGGTTTACTTCGGGAAAGTTTTTCACCACCTTAAGTACAAATTCCAAACTCGGTTTGTTCCGTCCAGAAAGCAAATGTGAAATACTGGAGCGTTGTACCTGAATGGTATCCGCAAAAGCCGAGGCA
>DASSWC010000197.1:0-3412 GCA_035705395.1 Pricia sp.
TGGTATGGATATCATCGAACTGCAATAGCGACCTGATAACCAAAGAAGCCGGAAAAAACGAGCTGGCGGAAAACGGATTTGTTACAAACAAGGATCTAGGGGTCCCTTTCATAGACGGCAGGCTTTTAAAGTTCGACGGAAAGGTCTATCAGTCGATGATAGATGAGATCGAGGGCTACAATATGATAGACGGGGAGCGGATTCCCAATTGGTTCGGACTTTTCGAGGTTATGGTACAGGGCCGGTTAATGTACGGCAGGCTGTCCAGTAGCAATATAAAGGGCGAGGGCAAACATGAAATAGCGTTGATATAATGGCAAAAAGCACACTTTTACTCGAATTTACGGACCCATTGGTATCGGTCAGTACCTCCGTATCGGTCAATATAAAGATGGGTTCGGCGGGGAACACCTTCCCTTTTTTAAGGGCTGCGCCCCAGCGCACACGTAAGGGCGAGTTCGAAATATTGGATACCCCCCCGACCAATGTACAGCACGTTTTCAGCTTTGTCAGTGCATGGAACAAGGATTATAAGGATATCGGGGGCTTTAACAATATGATGGCCTCCTATTCCGACGAGGGAGGGAAACACTACGCCAAAATAGTACTCGACGATGAGAATTGGACCTTCAATAGCGTAACGGTCAATAACGTTACCGCCGACGAAATAATCGCAACGTTCACCAATGCCGATGCGCCGATCGCAAAGAAATACGACCACGCCCTTACCGGTGCCGATTGCACCGATGCCGATTATAGCATTGAAATATCCGGGGGTACGGCCCCTTATTCGATAAAGGGACTGCCAGATGGCACCAAAACAGGGGTAGGCGCAAGTTCCACGTTCATCCTTAGGAGGGGGGTGCCGGCAACGGTCAGGGTGGAGGATTCAATCGGTGCGCTTATACAGTCAAAATCGGTAACACCCCCGAAAAAACTGAAAGCTTCCGATTTCACGATAAGCGTTGTACCTGAAAACAGTTGGAATACGGCCAATGTAGACCCCAATGTGGTACTGGGCGCTGAATTGTTACCCATCGAATACAGCCTTAACGGTGTGGATTACACGGAAACGGGCAGCTTTTCCGACCTTGATTTCGAGCAGACCTACACCATGTATATCAAGGATGCGTTCGGGTGCGTGGTGCAAAAGACGTTCGTAACATTGGAGGATTTCGGCGGCGACCTGGAGCAGCAATATTTGAGGTACTTCCAAGCGAGCAACGCCAACAACCTGATACTTACCGAATACAAGCAGTTCAGCAGGTCGGTGAAAAAAAACCCGTTCAACACGACCTCATGCAGGGAGCTGGTAGGTATCGCATATACCTATATCCACGAGTTCGACCCCTTGGATACCATTACGCAGCAGTTCAAATCATCGTACAGCTTTCACAAGATCACATTGGTGGACGGGGATTATAACAATATCGATATAGTCCCGGTGGAGCAGCACCAGAACCTGAACCAAAAGGAAAAAGTGGACGCGAAGCTTTTTATGAACACATCGGGGAAGATGGGCCTTTATTTTGACGGCGGGGCGAACTATGTACCCGACACATCCACGGTTGACGGCGATACCCCAACAAGCCCATATAATGCCAATAACATCCCCTCGTGGGCAATGGCGGGGCAAAACGTACTGATTGACGGGGTGGGATTCAAGCAGGTGGTCAGGATAGGCACCGACGGACAAAGAGGTTATTATTTGGAGTTTTCCGATACTTATTCATCGGTGGTGGATTCGGAGGTAAAGGTGCAGGCCAATTTCAACAGACAGGACTATAACCTATACGAATTCGATTTCCCGATGTCGGATGTTTCGGGCCTTTCGCGGATCATCATAGAAATGGGGTTCAATGGTGCGGTCGAAAGGACCTTTGTAAGCGAACCGATCAAACAAACGGAGGACGGGGAAGGTACGTTGCTAATTGAATGGAGCGACCCGGAAAACAAGGCCGGGATGGTGTACCAGACCCAGATAACGAATTTTGCCCGTCTGTATGGCAAGTTCGTTCATAAAACGGTACGGAGTTCGGAATTGACCGATGCCGACAATGGAGCGGTAAGCTTGGACCAAAGGGGGTATATAGCTGCCGACCTTGAAATGTGGGTGTCCGGATTCGGAATGGAAAACAAGCTGGCGATAGCGTCCGGTATGGAAAGCTTTAAAATAAACGGCATAGAGTACGAGACCGAGACATGGGAGTCGGAGCTGTTTTCCGATAGCAATATCTACCGTATCAAAGCCCTTTTGAGAATGGGCATAAACCAGTTCGAGGTGACGGGGGATGAAATAGTGCTGAACCCGCCAAGTACGCCGATAACCGAAAAACCGGGCGTACCGTTGACGGTCCCGGGATTCCTTGCGATAAACGATGGTGGCCTAATCCTCAATGGTTCTGGAGGCTTTATCGTTGTCGATAGTTAGGTTTTGTTGGGTGATATTGTAGTGATTATGGGTAGTGGAACGGTCTATGTATTTATGGTTTTCGGATGTACCGGCGAAGGCATCAACGATCTTGATGCAGATATAGCCCAACAAGAGGGGAAGCCCTACGAACAGCAGAAGTACGAACAAAAAACCGGCCATACGGCAAATATATGGCATAAACAAACAGGGATTAAAAATAATACCATAAAGCACCTAATTTTTAATTGGACTAAATAAAAATAAATTAATTTTGAATGAATATGGCCAGATACACCAATATTTATTCGCTAAGCGCGGCAGTTGAGGCTCTTGAAACGCAACAGGGCGAACTACTGACCAATTCCGTGCAGCCCAAGGACGGCACGGCCACGGCCACGTACACCGATGATACGCTTATACCCATTCAGAACCCCGGTGAAGATGTAAGGTTCATAAAGCGTTCGGATTTTCTGACCGCCGTACTCGGTTCGATACGAAGGATAGACGACGACCTTGAAATTAACGAGGTAACGGCCGTTAACCAACTTGTATTCGGCCAAAAGGCAGGTTTTTTCGGGGATGCCTATTTCTTTGGCAGGGTATTGTCCTACCCGGTCCTTAACGAAGGCGACATCGACGACATATTCATATTCTCAACTTTTTGATATGGAAGTATTTTGGACAATTGGGGCTATAGCGGGGATCTTGGCCTTCGGACTGGGAATATACAACTATATGAAGGGCCGTGACGATGCTAATATCAAGGGCAATAAGATAGTGGATAGAAAAGACAAGGAATATTATGAAACATTTAAATAAGTTACTGTTTTTGGCAGTTCTGCTAATGGGATGTTTTGCCTATTCGCAATCCAATCCGGTTGTGGGACGGCTTAGGTTCACGCCACAGGGCGCACCGGACAACCCTATAAAGGGCGAGGTTTACGCATCATCCATCGGGACCGGACTGTTTTACTACACCGGCGCACAATGGATAGATTT
>DASSWC010000198.1:0-2765 GCA_035705395.1 Pricia sp.
GCGGAAATCCTCGGCGGGACGGGATTCGTGGCCGATAAAAACGAGGTGCTACCCATCCCGTTGCAGGAACTGAACAATACCGAACTGGTGCAGAATCCAGGCTATTGAACCTTATTCCCTCATAAACCCATAGCGCAACACTATGAAAAGCCTCAAAATAAAATTAAGTTGTCTTTCTGCCCTTGTTTCGACCGCCGCACTCGCCCAAATGGACGACATCCCTTTCGAACACCTCAAGGTATGGGGCGGCAACACCCATGCCCATACTATTTTTACCTACTCCCACGGAAGCCATTTGCAAAAAAAGGAAGGGTTCAAAAAGGGCGATAAAATCCTGTTTATCGATTCGCTTTATGTCAGTAGGCCCCAAAACACCATTTTAAAAGACGACTGGCAAAAGTTTCAGGGCCTTCCCGAAAAGCATTTTGAAGAGGCGAAGAAAGCGGGACTTGATTTTTATTGCGTCACCGACCATTCACAGGAAGGGGCCTTTAGCCCGTCCTACGAGAACAATACGGCATGGACCGTGGCCCAAAAACAGGCGGAAACCGCCTCGGACGAAAATTTTGCCGCTTTTATGGGGGTCGAGCATTCCGAGAACAACAGCGATACCGGCCGGGGACATTTTAACGTGATAGGCCCTTCTTCCTATATAAATGCGATAAAACCGGGTATCGACATCCCTTACTTTTATAACTGGCTCAAACAAAATCCCAATAATAAAAAGACCGGAAACCCGGTCGTGGTTACGTTCAACCATCCCGGAGAGGACCAGTATAACGACTGGGCCTATCGCGACGATGAAATAACCAATATCATAACTTTGTTGGAAGTGATCAACGGAAAGAAATCACACTACCCCGGATTTTTGGCCGCCCTGGAAAAAGGTTGGAAAGTATCGCCCGTTGCCGGCTTCGACAACCATAACTATACGGCAATCAAGGAATTTGAGCCCCGAACCTTTGTACTGGCCGAAAGCAATACCCCAAAGAATATCTTGGAAGCCATGCGGAAAAGGAGGACCTACGCCTCCTTTGACAAAAATCTGGAATGTCGATATTCGGTGAACGACTCCATAATGGGGGCTACAATTCCCAAATCGGATACATACGAAATTGAGGTGTATGTAAACGATCCCGATACGACCGAACCCTCGGACAGGATCCTTAAAATTGATATCGTCGGAAGCGGTGACAAAATCCTAAAATCTTTCCGGCCCAAAACTCCAAGGCACGAGGTGTTTTGGGAAGTTTCCCTTAACCGGAAGGAAGTGGAAAACTATTTTTTCGTAAGAGTCTGGAATGATGGGGAAAAGACAAATCGTTCTACCGAATCCACGGAACCCATTGCTTGGCTCGCGCCTGTCTGGGTTTCCGAAGAGGATGATGGGCAGTAGGATGGTTGCCCGGAACTGCGGCTTAATTCAAGGTAATAAATGTGTAGGCCTCGGTATTGATAATCCCACGTTGATATAGATTTTCAAGAATCCCCATTTCGTTTACCTCCTCGGTCGTTTAGACCTACTTCTATTATTCCATGGCCCTCTCGGTTCCAAGGTTCTCGGAACATGTACAGGTGAATTTCAGGGATACAATTGTTAAACTCTTAGGGAATGTCTATTTTGCTTCAATTTTAATCCCCGGTCATAACCAAACCAATGAAGTTCAAGGAAATTCTTGAAAAGTACCGCAAATATTCATTTTCCGAGCGTGACAAAGGCGACCGCTTCGAGCGCCTGATGGCAGCCTATCTACAGACCGACCCGAAATACGCCGATACATTCGAGAAAGTTTGGCTTTGGAACGACTTTCCCGGCAGGAGGGATCTTGGGGGAGGTGATACGGGCATAGATATCGTCGCCTTGACCAAAGACAACGAGTACTGGGCAGTCCAATGCAAATGTTACGCGGAGAATACGATCATAGACAAGAAAGCGGTCGACAGTTTTCTTTCAACATCCAGCCGAAGGTTCAAGAACGAACATCTAAAGACGGTTCCTTTTTCCCATCGTTTATGGATAGATACCACCGGAAAGCGATGGGGCAAAAATGCGGAGGAAGCCATTAGAAACCAGAACATCCAGGTTTCAAGATTGGGGCTATATGCCTTGGAGGAGGCCCCGGTACTATGGGATAAAATTGACAAAGGTATTTCAGGGGAATCGGCCCGGGAGCCTAAATTCGAGACCCGGGCACACCAGCAGTCCGCATTGGAGTTGACCCAGGCCCATTTTACGGAACACGACCGGGGCAAATTGATCATGGCCTGCGGAACGGGTAAAACCTTTACCGCTTTGCGGATAGCAGAAAACCAGACCGATGGAAAAGGGATGATCCTGTTCCTGGTGCCATCGATCGCGCTCCTGGGGCAAACCCTGAGGGAGTGGTTCGCCCAATCCAGAACCCGGATCAATGCCATTTGTATCTGTTCCGATCCCGACATTTCCAAAAAGAAAAAGAAGGGCGAGGACGCGGATTTTTACAGCACCATAGATCTTGCCTTGCCCGCTTCCACGGATATAGAAAACATCATCCGCCAGTTCGCCTATTATCAGGAGCATCACAACAATGGCATGACGGTGGTCTTTTCCACCTATCAATCCATTGGGGTAATCGCCAAGGCGCAGCAAAGTTTAAAGGCCAATATCGGCGATGCGGCCATCTTCGACCTGATTATCTGCGACGAGGCCCACCGCACCACCGGCGTTACGCTAAGCGATGAAGATGAGTCCGCCTTCGTAAAGGTGCACAACAATGATTTCATCC
>DASSWC010000199.1:0-12656 GCA_035705395.1 Pricia sp.
ATACCCCCGGGCTCCGGGAGCTTCAGGATAAGGAACCTCTCACTGCCTTGCTGCGGCAATTGAAGGAGCGCAATGCGAAACGTGGTGATAATACTTCCGTTCAAATGAAACCGATTCTCCTAAAAATAGCTCCCGATCTAACGAACGACCAGTTATGTGACATTATCGAAATCGTAGCTACGACCAAAATCGATGGCGTAATCGCCACGAATACCACTATTTCCCGAAAAAATTTAAAATCGGACCAGGCGCAGACCGGGGAGACGGGGGGCCTAAGCGGCAAACCCCTGACCCAACGAAGTACCGAGGTCATTCGGTTTTTGGCGGAGAAAAGTAACAAAGCCTTCCCGATCATCGGCGTCGGAGGCATACATTCCCCCGAAGATGCGCTGGAAAAACTGGACGCCGGTGCGGATCTCGTTCAATTGTACACCGGTTTTATTTACGAAGGGCCGAGCCTGGTGAAGCGGATCAACCAAGCGATTTTGAACCATTAGGGGATAAAAGTCGGTACGGAAGAGATCAAAGAGGATTCCTGCCGACACTCCGAAACCGGTTAGGAGTAAACGTCGGTACGGAAGAGGTGAAAGCGGATTCTTACGAACACGCCGAGACCCTTCGGTTAGGGGTAAAGGTCGGTATTTTATTCCTTCCGCGTCCAATAATCCAACACCAAAACGTCGTCCAAATGCGGTCCCAGGACTTCGCCGAAGGCTTTATGGTCGGGGTGGGGCAGGTATACCGCACGATCCTCCTCGCTATTGAAGGTCAGGAAAAAGATATGCGTGAAGCCTTTGTCGAGACCTTCGGGACTGTTGTTGGTCCCCCATTCGTAACCCACGATTTCCGGTATTTTGGAAGGCAGGGCACTGAACGCCTCCCGAACCTTGCGGATATCGTCCTTCGTGGCACTCTCCTTGAACTTGAACATTACTACATGGCGTAAAACACTATCTTGCTGCATCTTGGTTTCTGGTATATCCGATTGTACATCCTTCGCATACTTAAAATCCTTCCCATGGAACGAGACCAAAGTCAAGGATAGTAAAAGAAGGAATAGGGCCGAGGTTTTATAAATGAGTTTCATGTTTGATTATTTTTGGACAAGATATGAAAATTGGTCGGAATCGTATCGTTATTCGTGATTGAACTCGCAATTGACGCTCGAACCGCATGTGACCCCAGAACCTTGAACTACGTGACACCCGAACCTTGAATTACGAAATTTTATATGCCTTTACCCTGGCCACCGCGGCCCTTGCGATTTCCCCCGGCCCCGATAATATCTACGTACTGACCCGGAGCTTGGCCGATGGCAAAAAATACGGGTTGGCGACCGTAGGGGGTCTCCTTTCGGGTTGTTTGGTGCACACCTCTTTGTTGGCCTTCGGCGTATCCGTGATACTCCGTGAAAGTGCTATGCTTTTTATGGGCATTAAGTTATTAGGGGCCGTTTATTTGCTCTATTTGGCCTTCAAGACCTACCGCAGCGACGCCATCTTGGAAATTTCCGCAGAAAAAGTTCCCACAAAAGGATTAGGGCAACTCTTCAAACAAGGTTTTATCATGAACGTGCTGAATCCAAAGGTCACGATTTTCTTTCTGGCCTTTTTTCCGGGATTCCTGTTCAGCCAGACCTTGAATACCGTGCTCCAGTTCTATGTGCTCGGCCTGGTGTTCATGTTGGTATCGGGACTCATTTTTAGCGGGATAGCCGTGCTTTCGGGAAGCATTTCGAAATTCTTGGTGCGTAACCAAAACACCGGCCCCATCCTGAAATGGATGCAGATTACCGTCTTCGTCGGTATCGCCGCCTATCTCTTGCTATCGGAATAATAATGCTAAATTTGGATATTCCTTTTGTACGATGACTATGTCCGAAATCCCCTCCGATATCGTGAAACTGATCGAATGCCCCCGGGATGCCATGCAGGGCATTAAGGACTTTATTCCGACCGGGGAGAAGGTTAAATACATACAATCCCTTTTGGGATGCGGCTTCGATACGATCGATTTCGGCAGTTTTGTTTCTCCCAAGGCCATCCCCCAAATGGTCGATACCGCGGAGGTGCTTTCGCGGTTGGACCTCTCCAAGTCCAAAAGCAAACTCCTGGCCATCGTCGCCAATGTACGTGGGGCGCGGGATGCATCCCAATATGATGAAATCCGGTATCTGGGCTATCCCTTCTCCATATCCGAGAATTTTCAGATGCGGAACACCCATAAGACCATTGATGAATCGGTGGTCATCCTTCAGGAAATATTGGACATTGCCCATGCCTCGGGCAAAGAGGTGGTCACCTATATTTCCATGGGATTCGGCAACCCCTACGGCGATCCGTGGGATGTGGATATCGTAGGGGGATGGACGCAAAAATTGGCCGGGATGGGCGTAAACATCCTTTCGCTTTCGGATACCGTTGGAACGTCGAACCCCGCGGATATCGATTATCTTTTTTCCCATTTGATTCCCGAATTTTCCGAGGTGGAGTTCGGGGCGCATCTGCACACGACCCCGGCGCGATGGCACGAAAAAGTGGATGCCGCATTCAAGGCGGGATGCCGTCGCTTCGATGGGGCCGTACAGGGTTTTGGTGGATGCCCCATGGCCAAAGACGAGTTGACCGGCAATATGCCGACCGAAAAAATGCTATCCTATTTTACTTCCGTAAAGGCAAATTGCGGGGTCAATTGGATGGTCTTCGAAGCGGCCCATAACCGGGCTACGGAGTTGTTTTCCATCTATACTTGACCCATATTTCCTACAAATTCCATCCATTGTTGATAACACTGTGGAAAAACTTCGACGTCCTGAAATCAAAAACAGCGAATTAATCTTGACCTTTATACCTCGTTGTTTTCACCAAATTCTAATATCCCACATCGTATGGAAATCACCCATCTTATCAAACGCGATTTTACCACCAAACCTTTTCAATTGCATAAGATTACCAATGCCATTCTCAAGGCCATGACGGCCGTGGAACACGGTAATCCCGAAGATGCCCAGCGCATTTCGACCACCGTACATGCCGCGCTTTTGGAACGGAAGGAAGTGGATGAAAATTACGTGCCCACCGTCGAGGAAGTGCAGGATATCGTGGAGAACAAACTCATGGAAGGCGGTTTTTTCGACGTGGCCAAGGGCTACATTCTGTACCGAAACGAACAGGCCAAAAAGCGCCGGACGAACATTTTTGAAAAACGCATCAACCTAAAGCCCTATGAGTATCCCGGGCTATACGAATATGTGCCGGCCATACGGCATTCGTATTGGATCCACACCGAGTTCAACTTCACCAGTGACATTCAGGATTTTAAGACGCTGCTTTCCGAATCCGAGCGAAGCGCCATCAAGAATACGATGCTGGCCATTTCACAGATCGAGGTGGCGGTCAAGGGTTTCTGGGGCGATATCTACCATAAGATGCCCAAGCCCGAAATCGGTTCGGTAGGCGCGACCTTTGCAGAAAGCGAGGTGCGCCACGCCGATGCCTATTCCCATCTGCTTGAAATATTGGGGTTGAACGAGGAGTTTAAGGACCTCAAGAAAAAACCGGTCATCATGCAGCGGGTGCAATATCTCGAGACCGCCCTTAAAAATGCCAGAAGCGAGGATAAGAAGGAGTATGCGGAATCCATTTTGCTCTTCTCCCTTTTTATCGAACACGTTTCGCTGTTCTCACAATTTTTGATCATCATGGCCTTTAATAAGCACAAAAATGTGTTGAAGGGCATATCCAATGTTGTCGAGGCGACTTCCAAGGAAGAACAGATACATGGGGATTTCGGAATCGATGTCATCAAGATAATCAACGACGAAAATCCCGATTGGTTCGAGGGGGGGCACCGTATGATGGTGCAGCAAATGTGCCGGGACGCCTACACGGCCGAGAGCCGGGTCGTCGATTGGATATTTGAGGAAGGCGAACTCGATTTTCTTCCCAAAACGGTCATCAAGGAATTCATAAAAAGCCGCTTCAACCGGTCCCTGAAAAGTATTGGCATCGATCCCGTTTTCGACATCGATGAGGCCCTGTTGGCAGGGACGGAATGGTTCGATGACGAAATTATTGGCACCAAGCACGGCGACTTTTTCGTCAAACGATCTATCAATTACAGCAAAAGAACCCAAAGTATAACCAGTGACGACCTTTTTTAAATTATGAGCGAAACAAAAACCACCCCGGAAACGAACATGCAACAGGATACTACCATCGTAAACGATACCGATCGTTTGGTCCAGGCCCGCAAGGAAACCTTGAGCCAGCTTGGCAAGAACGTCAAAGATCATAACAAAGGTGCTGATGGCGGCTTTGAGTGGCTGACCGACCACAGCCGTAACTTTTTGGCCTCGGGCTATTTGGCCGAAGGAATTACCGCGGAACAGCGCATCCGCGAAATCGGGAACAGGGCCGAGCACCTATTGCAGATGCCCGGTTTTTCCGATAAGTTCTACGGGTATATGTCCGAAGGCTTCTTTTCCCTCGCCTCGCCCGTCTGGTCGAACTTTGGGAAGGAGCGGGGACTGCCTATCAGCTGTTTTGGCTCCCATATCGACGATGATATGGGCAACATTCTCTTCACCCAATCCGAGGTCGGTATGATGTCCAAACTCGGGGGCGGTACCTCAGGCTTTTTCGGAAAGATACGACCCCGCGGCGCCGCAGTGAAAAATAACGGGCAAGCCTCGGGATCGGTCCACATCATGCAACTTTTCGAATCCATGGTCGACGTGGTCAGCCAGGGTTCGGTACGACGTGGCCGTTTTTCACCCTACTTGCCTATCGAGCATCCGGATATTCTCGAGTTCCTGGAAATCGGTACCGAAGGCAATCCCATTCAGGAACTGACCCATGGGGTTACCGTAACCGATGCCTGGATGCAGGATATGATCGATGGCGATGTCGCCAAAAGGGCCATTTGGGCCAAGGTGCTGCAGCGGCGGGGTGAAATGGGATATCCGTATATCTTCTTTAAGGATAATGCCAACAATGCTGCGGCGGATGTGTATCGGGACAAGAACCATACGGTCTATGCCAGTAACCTGTGTACGGAAATTATGTTACCCTCGAACGACAACTGGTCCTTCGTATGCGTTCTTTCCTCCGTCAACCTGTTGCACTACGATAGGTGGAAGGATACCGACGCCGTGGAGACCATGGTGTATTTTTTGGATGCCGTAATCACGGAATTCATCCAAAAGCTTGAAAGGTATCGGGATTCCGATAGTCGTGAAGACCGGCAGACCTTCCTGTTTATGGAACGCGCCTATAATTTTGCCAGGGAGAACCGGGCCTTGGGCCTTGGGGTCTTGGGATGGCACTCGCTCTTGCAGTCCAAAATGTTTCCCTTCAACAGCCAAGAGGCCTACGATTTGAATAACGAAATCTTCAGGCAGATCAAGATAAAATCCTACAAAGCCTCCGAAGAACTGGCGGAAAAGTTTGGGGAACCGGCCGTGCTCGAGGGATATGGCCGACGTAACGCGACCCTGAACGCCATTGCACCGACCACTTCATCCGCCTTTATTTTAGGACAGGTTTCCCAAGGCATCGAGCCCATTTGGTCAAACGTATATGTCAAGGATATCGCCAAGATCAAGACCACCATCAAGAATCCCTTTTTGGAGGAGCTTTTGGAGGAAAAAGGAGAGAACACCCCCGATGTCTGGCGCAGTATCCGGGACCGTGACGGTTCGGTTCAGCACCTCGATTTCCTGACCCAACACGAGAAAGATGTGTTCAAAACCTATTCCGAGATCGATCAAATGGACATTATCTATCAGGCGGCCAACCGCCAGAACCATATCGACCAGGGACAGTCCATCAACATCATCGTCCACCCCGATATGCCGGTCAAGCAAATCAACAAAATCCATGTGACCGCCTGGAAATTGGGAATAAAATCCCTCTACTATCAGCACAGCATGAACGCCGCCCAAAAGTTCAAGCAAAAGAAGGAGTGTTTGAGCTGTGAGGCGTAGAGCCTTGGAAGCGGTATAATTGAACGGTGAATGCCGCCGACGGCGCAGTTGTTTTTCGGCTATCAAAACCATAGTACAAGACACATACTATTTTAAAACAATCTAATTATAAATAATTGATAACCAGTTATTTATATTGCTTCTAAGGCCGTGCCGCCGTATATTTGATATGAACTTAAAAAACACGGATTATGTCCATACGTTTAGCAAGTAACTGTATCAACTGTGAGAATTTGATGGAAGGCAGTGTGTGCAAGGTACATGGGGTAAAGGTCAGCAACAGCTATACCTGTGACAGTTTCGAAATGAAAGCGGCCCTTAAGGACGACAAAAATTGCGTCACTTGCGTCCGCTATGAAACCAGTGATTGCGCCCACCCGCAAAAGGCGGCACCGGGCATGTTGTGTTCCCACTGGGCACCGCAGAATGCAAGCGCTTGAACGAAAATTTCTTACACTTGAATAATCGGCTTTCTTCCGGAAGCCGATTTTTTTATTCTACATGGTCCGTCGCGGCGGTAATCCGGTTCAAAGGGTCGTAAAACAACACGGTATAGCTGAAGATGCACGGTTCGAGTGATGGTCCCAATCGCCATGCCAATCACCCGTTCTGGAAAAAAACACGGGGTCACGGTGGCGGGCGGCCAATAAAAACCGTACATTTGCACGCAATTAAATCCTTAATTGCCATGCAAGCCCACCACGACAAGATTTTAGGCGAAGGCCTTACCTACGACGACGTACTTCTTGTGCCCGCCTATTCCGAAGTGCTTCCCCGAAAAGTCGAAATCCGGTCCAAATTTACCCGAAACATTGCAATCAACGTACCCATCGTTTCCGCGGCCATGGATACCGTGACCGAGTCGAGTATGGCCATCGCCATCGCACGGGAAGGCGGTATCGGGGTCTTGCACAAGAACATGACCATCGAACAACAGGCGGTCAAGGTGCGGAAGGTAAAACGAGCGGAAAGCGGAATGATCCTTGATCCGGTCACCCTTCCCTTAGATTCCCTAGTAAAAGACGCAAAGGCCAACATGAAGGAATTCAGTATCGGCGGCATTCCTATCGTCGATAAAGACGGAAAACTTCTGGGCATCGTAACCAATCGCGATCTGCGCTTCGAAAAGAACAACGACCGACCGATTTCGGAGGTAATGACCTCGGAGAATCTTGTAACGGTAGCGGAGGGTACCTCCCTCGAGCAGGCCGAGGATATCCTGCAGGAAAACAAGATCGAAAAACTGCCCGTAGTGGATGGGAACTATAAGCTGATCGGACTGATTACTTTTCGCGATATCACCAAATTGACCCAAAAACCCATTGCCAATAAAGATTCCTTCGGAAGGTTGCGGGTGGCCGCCGCCATCGGGGTCACGCCCGATGCGGTCGACAGGGCCGAGGCCTTGGTCGATGCCGGGGTCGATGCGGTGGTAATCGATACCGCCCACGGGCATACCCAAGGTGTAGTAGCCGTTCTAAAGGAGGTCAAGAAAAAATTCCCGAATCTTGAAGTGGTCGTAGGTAATATTGCTACTGCCGAGGCTGCCCGGTATTTGGTCGATGCGGGAGCAGATGCCGTAAAAGTAGGTATCGGCCCCGGTTCTATTTGCACGACCCGTGTGGTAGCCGGTGTGGGTTTCCCCCAATTTTCCGCCGTTCTCGAAGTGGCTGCGGCCATCAAGGGCAGTGGCGTTCCCGTAATCGCGGACGGGGGTATCCGATATACGGGCGATATCCCCAAGGCCATTGCCGCCGGAGCCGATAGTGTTATGCTCGGTTCCCTGTTGGCGGGCACCAGGGAATCCCCCGGGGAGACCATCATCTACGAAGGCCGAAAGTTTAAATCCTACCGCGGCATGGGTTCCGTCGAGGCCATGAAGGAGGGAAGCAAGGACCGTTATTTCCAGGACGTCGAGGACGATATTAAAAAGCTGGTCCCCGAAGGCATTGTCGGCCGCGTTCCGTACAAAGGGGATCTCTACGAAAGCATCCATCAGTTCATCGGGGGACTACGGGCAGGAATGGGATATTGCGGTGCCAAAAATATCGCCGACCTACAGGAAAAAGGCCGCTTTATCAAAATCACGGCCAGCGGTATACACGAAAGCCATCCGCACGATGTGACCATTACGAAAGAGTCGCCGAATTACAGTCGGTAATGTGGGGGACTTGGACTTACCTTCCCTTCCCCCCGGTATAGGTTTTCCAATCCTTTTCCAGATAGATATTGTCCCCAAAATAGCGCGCGATATTTAAAAATGGCTCTGGTTTTTGGTAACCGGGCACGGGGGAAAGCATATTCATTTCCTCGTCGAGGAAAATGGTCGTTGGATAGCTCAACCGGCCTTGCATCAAGGTGGCGGCAAATTCGTGGTAGCCATTTCGGCCCTGGGGGACAAATGCATAGGTCTTCCCTTTGAACTCTATGGGTTCCTTGCCTTCACCGTCCATTTTTACCATGTAAAAGTTATTGGACATGTATTCGGCGACCTCGGGATTTTGAAAGGTATCCTTGTCCATTTTCTTGCACCATCCGCACCAGTCCGTATAGATATCGATAAATATTTTCTTTGGATTTTCTTCGGTGGATACTTTTTCCGCAGCTTCTTCCCAAGAAAGCCATTCGACTTCTTGGGCCATGGCGGTAAGTCCCGAAAGACCGATACACAGAAATAGGATGGTTCGTATTACTTGGTGTGGGTTCGTTTTCATAAAGCACTTTTTTTACTTGGATGGATCCAACATCGGTACCAAAGCTAACGAAAAAAAGGAGGCTTTATTTTACCATGGTTTTGCCTTTCCCACGTTTCCCTTTTTTGCTCCGCTCCGAACCACAATTTTTTGAAACGTTCCTAACAATTTTATTTTGCCCCAACCTTTTCTTTTTGCGGCGCCCCCGTGGGTTGGAAAAGGTCTTTCACATCCACCTGATGCTTGATAAGGTCGTCGAAGGTCTCCCGCTCGCGGATTAGAACGGCCTTGCCTTTGTGCCAGAGCACTTCCGCGGGCCGAAAGCGGGAATTGTAGTTGCTCGCCATCGTAAAGCAGTAGGCACCAGCATTATGGAAGCAGAGCATATCCCCCTCCGAGATTTCGTTGATACGTTTGTTGTTGGCAAAGGTATCGGTCTCACAGATATAACCGACTACGGAATAGTAGCGTTCCCGACCTTCGGGATTCGAAATATTGCGAATCTGGTGCGTGGCACCGTAGAGCATGGGCCGCATAAAATGGTTGAAACCGGAATCGATACTGGCGAATACCGTGGAAGTGGTCTGTTTTACCACATTGACCCGTGCCAAAAACCGTCCCGCCTCGCTGACAAGGAATTTGCCGGGCTCGAAGGCCAGGGTGAGCTCCTTACCATAGGATGTACAGAATTCATTGAACCGGGCGCTCAGTTTTTTACCGAGTTCCTCAACGTTCGTTTGAATGTCCCCTTCCTTATAGGGCACCTTGAAGCCACTGCCGAAATCGATAAACTCGAGGTTTTCAAAATTTTGGGCGGTCTCGAACAGGATTTCAGAGGCGTACAGAAAAACGTCGATATCCAAAATATCGCTACCGGTGTGCATATGAATGCCGTTTACGTTCATTTTGGTCAGTTCGACAATGCGCAACAAAAGGGGAATCTGATGGATGCTGATCCCGAACTTCGAATCGATATGTCCGACGGAAATCTTGGAGTTTCCGCCTGCCATGACATGGGGATTGATACGTACACAAACGGGAATATCGGGATGCTTGCTGCCGAACTGTTCCAAGATGGACAGATTGTCGATATTGATGCGGACCCCCAATTGGGCCGCCTCCTCGATCTCTTCCAAAGATACCCCGTTCGGAGTATAAATAATGTCCTCCGGCTTGAAACCCGCCAAAAGTCCTAATTGCACCTCTTGGATGGAGACGGTATCCAGCCCGCTGCCCAAACTGTTCATTAACTTGAGAATGGCGACATTCGACAGCGCTTTCGCCGCGTAATTGAGCTTAAGGTTCTTGACTCCCCCGAATGCCTGGGTCAGACGGTCGAATTGGGAGATGATTTTCTCCGAGTCATAGACATAAACGGGATCCCCATAGGTGGCGGCAATCTTAAGCAAATCGGCATCTTTCATTTCATTCGAATTTTGTGCAAAGCTAACCCGTTCCTTTCTTCCGTACAAAAATTAATAATGAAACATGAAAAATGCAACAAAATGTTATTTTTGTAACAATTTAAATTACGGATATACAAGAGGAGGTATGGATTTCGCTCAAGCGGGAAGAGCGTTAAAAAAGGCACCTCCATATTGTTCAATACGGCTCTTAATTGCCGATTGTTCTTTTGAGTCGTATTTTTATCCAAAATTGAAACTCCCATGAAACTACCCTTATTTCCGCTGCAATCCATATTTTTCCCGGGGGAGACCGTACCGCTGCATATTTTCGAGGATCGCTACAAACAGTTGATCCACGACTGTCGCAAAGAGGCCGTTACCTTCGGTATTCCCGTCTACATCTACAACAGCGTGGCCTACGGTACCGAGGTGCAACTGGTAGAGATCGTAAATACCTACGACAGCGGCGAGATGGATGTGACCTGCGTGGCGCGGCAGGTCTTCCACATCCGTAGCTTCGACGAGAAAATGGAAGGAAAACTATATGCCGGTGGGGAGATCGAATTTTTGGACGATGTCAGGGATGCCGATCCATCCTTAAAAAGCGAGGTACTCGAAAAACTGAACGAGCTCTATGCCTTGATGGACGTGCCCTTTACCCCTTTGTCCGTAGAAAGGTTCAACAGCTACATCTTGGCGCATAAAATGGGACTTTCATTTGAACAGGAATACCAATTGCTGCAGTTGCGGCAAGAAAGTGAGCGGCTGAACTTTATTAAATCCCATTTATTGGCCACCATTGCGGTGCTACAGGAAGTCGATCGCACCAAAAAAACTATAGATATGAACGGGGATTTCCGGAATTTCGATCCGCTGGATTTTAAGGATTTTAAGATGTAGCGAGCGGAAGATATTTACTGGGGCCCATGGGATCAAACACCTTTTACAAGCGAAACTTTATAGGAGGCTATAATTACTGCCGACCGCTTCCGCATACTGCCAACTATTTTCCTATTTTTGCGACTGAACCCTAAGACTCCAATACATGAACCTGCACGAATACCAAGGAAAAGAAATACTGGATAGCTTCGGCGTACGCATACAGCGCGGCATCGTGGCCCACAACGCCAAGGAAGCCGTCGAGGCCGCCAAAGAACTGACCGCCGAGACGGGGACCGGATGGCACGTCATCAAAGCTCAAGTACATGCCGGCGGCCGCGGCAAGGGTGGGGGTGTGAAATTGGCCAAAAATCTCAAGGAAGTAGAGGAGATTGCCGGGCAAATCATAGGTATGAACTTGGTAACACCCCAAACCTCGGAGGACGGTAAAAAGGTACACCAAGTGTTGGTGGCAGAGGATGTTTATTATCCTGGGGACAGCGATACCAACGAGTTTTACATGTCCGTGCTACTGAACCGCGCCACGGGCCGGAACATGATCATGTACTCCACCGAAGGCGGCATGGACATAGAGGAAGTCGCAGACAAGACCCCGCACCTAATTTTTAACGAGGAAATCGACCCGGCTACGGGGCTAATGCCCTTTCAGGCGCGAAAAATAGCCTTTAATCTGGGTCTCTCGGGTACCGCGTTCAAGGAAATGGTAAAATTCGTGACCGCCTTGTACAGGGCATATTCCGAAAGCGATTCTAGTATGTTCGAGATCAACCCGGTGTTAAAGACCTCCGATGACAAGATCCTGGCGGTCGATGCAAAGGTGTCCATTGACGACAATGCCTTGTTTCGACGTAAAAAATACGCCGAGATGCGTGATTTGCGGGAAGAGAACCCAATAGAGGTAGAAGCCCGTGCGGTGGGACTCAACTACGTCGATCTAGATGGAAACGTCGGCTGTATGGTCAACGGCGCCGGATTGGCCATGGCCACTATGGATCTTATAAAAATGGCCGGGGGCGAGCCCGCCAACTTCTTGGACGTAGGCGGAACCGCCGATGCCAAAAGGGTAGAGGAGGCCTTCCGGATTATCTTGAAAGACGATGCCGTCAAGGCGATCTTGATCAATATTTTCGGGGGGATCGTCCGTTGCGACCGGGTGGCGCAGGGTGTCGTGGATGCCTATAAGAACATGGGCGACGCCATGAAAGTGCCCATTATCGTGCGTCTCCAGGGTACGAATGCCGAACTGGCCAAGGAAATCATTGACAATTCCGGTTTAGCGGTGCATTCCGCCGTGCAGTTCAAGGAAGCCGCGGATAAGGTGAAAGAGGTATTAGGCTGAATCGGATACGTATCAAGGAAGCGGAATAGGCCGTACTGTAAAGCGAAATAGGCCGTACTGTAAAGCGAAATAGGCCGTACTGTAAAGCGAAATAGGCCGTACTCTCCACGTTGTATGCCTAAATTAGTCCTGATTCGATCGATGAAATCAGGACTTTTTTTTGTTCTTATACTTGACGTTGGAGATATCGGTATCCATACGTTTGCGCTGCTGGGTCTTAAAGCCGGGTTTTTTCTTTTGGTCGAATTTTAAGGATTCTTTCTTTTGGTTGGATTGTAAGGGTTTTTTCCTTGCCCCGGATTTGTTGCTTTTTTTGGAAAGCACCGCCCCCG
>DASSWC010000200.1:0-2650 GCA_035705395.1 Pricia sp.
GTTGACGGGGAATAGGGCGTTGGTCAAACTTTCATCCAACGACAATGTACTCTTTTATTTTATAAGGGATTATCTTATATCAATTGAACCTTTGTTTGAGAATAGGATTGTTGTTTCCGAAGGCACTTTGGAGGATTTCGACGCGGTAATTGCGACCGGAAGCAATAACACCGCCCGCTACTTCGAGCACTATTTCGGCAAGGTGCCGAACATCATCAGGAAGAACCGGAATTCCGTCGCCGTGCTGACTGGAAACGAATCATCCGCGCAATTGGAAGCCCTGGGCGAGGATGTATTTCGGTATTACGGCCTCGGATGCAGAAGTGTATCCAAGTTATTCGTTCCGGAAGGCTATAATTTCGAGACTTTTTTTACCTCGATCTACAGGTATCATCCCATTATCCAACAGCACAAATACGTCAATAATTACGACTACAACAAGGCGGTATACCTGATGTCGGACTTCAAGATTCTGGACAACGGATTTTTGATCCTCAAAGAGGATGATGGGTATGCATCGCCCATCGCATCGCTGTTTTACGAACATTACACCTCTCTAAAAGATCTTAGGGAACGCCTCGAAAGGGACGAAGACCGACTGCAATGCGTGGTCGGCAAAGGAATACTTGACAGCGAAATTCCCTTTGGCGAGACCCAGAATCCATCCCTATCCGATTACGCCGATGGCGTGGACACTGTTGATTTCCTGTTAAGAAACTAACACAATTTTAGGACATCCCTAGTCCATATTCCCAATAAATTCATGACCTTTAACCTCGTTTTCAGGATGCGCTGCCAGTCTAGTACCACGGTAATTGGGGAATGGTAATCGGGCATCGGAGGAAGCATCGCAATTCGAAACGCAGCATATGGAAAATCAAAACCTGGTAACATCGAATATGAAAAAACACAATTTTAGCGCGGGTCCCTGCATCTTGCCACAGGAAGTACTCTCAAAAGCCTCACAGGCGGTGGTGGAACTCGACAATTCTGGACTTTCCCTGATTGAAATCTCGCACCGCAGTGCGGCCTTCGTCGAAATTATGGAAAAGGCCCGAAATCTCGCTTTGGAGCTATTGGGACTGGAAGGAAAAGGATATAAGGCCCTCTTTCTACAGGGGGGCGCCAGCCTTGAATTCCTCATGGTCGCCTATAACCTCTTGGAGCAAAAAGCGGGGTACCTCAATACGGGTACCTGGAGTGCCAAAGCCATCAAGGAAGCCGCTCTTTTTGGTGAAATTATCGAGGTCGGCTCCTCCAAGGACGAGAACTACAACTACATTCCCAAAGGATATACCGTGCCATCGGGACTCGATTATCTGCACCTGACCTCGAACAATACGATTTTCGGCACCCAGATCAAGAAATTTCCCAAAACGGATGTTCCCATGGTCTGCGATATGAGCTCGGATATTTTTTCGCGTCAGATGGACTTTTCACAATTCGGCCTTATCTATGCCGGGGCCCAGAAAAATATGGGACCCGCCGGCACTACCCTGGTTGTGGTCAAGGAGGATATTCTGGGAAAAGTATCCCGAAAGATTCCCTCTATGCTCGACTATCAGGTCCATATCGAAAAGGACAGTATGTTCAATACCCCCGCTGTTTTTGCGGTCTACACCTCGATGCTGACCTTGGAATGGTTGAAGGAAAAGGGTGGGATTGGCGCCATAGCGGAAATCAATGATAAAAAGGCCCAATTGATCTATTCCGAAATCGACCTGAATCCCGTATTTAAGGGATTTGCGAACAAAGAAGATCGCTCGACCATGAACGCCACCTTCAACCTGACGGAAGAAAAATTGAAAGCGTCTTTCGAAAAAATGTGCAAGGAAGCAGGCATCAACGGCATCAACGGCCACCGCTCCGTTGGCGGCTACCGCGCATCGATGTACAATGCCCTTTCTTTGGAAAGTGTTGGGGTTTTGGTAGACATCATGAGCGAAATGGAACGGAAAGGATAGTTGATGGCAGCCTGTAGATAGAAAAATATTTCATAACGAAGGAAGTAAATTATGAGAATCCTAGCCAATGACGGCATAGCGCAATCCGGCATCGATGTTCTTGAAAAAGCGGGTTTCGAGGTGATGACCGTGAAGGTGGCCCAAGAGCAATTGGAAAACTTCATCAACGAAAATGAAATTGACGGTTTGCTCGTTCGCAGTGCCACTCAGGTCAGAAAGGAGTTGATTGACAGCTGTCCCGACCTGAAGCTTATCGGCCGTGGTGGCGTAGGCATGGACAATATCGATGTGGCCTATGCCCGGGGAAAGGGACTCCACGTCATCAACACCCCGGCCGCTTCCGCGGAATCCGTTGCCGAACTGGTATTCGCCCATTTTCTCGGCGGGGTGCGCTATCTCTACGATGCCAACCGAAATATGCCTTTAGAAGGGGACAGTAAATTTAAGCAGCTCAAAAAATCCTACGCCGGCGGCACCGAACTTAGGGGCAAGACATTGGGCCTATTCGGTTTTGGAAGAATCGGGAAAGCGACTGCCAAGGTAGGGCTGGGCATTGGCATGAAAGTACTTTATCACGATCCACGGATCGCGAAGGAAACGGTAGAAGTCTCATTTTTCGATGGCCGGTCGGTCGCTTTTGATTTTGAATCCCAAAGCAAGGAAGAAGTTTTAAAAGCATCCGATTT
>DASSWC010000201.1:0-3569 GCA_035705395.1 Pricia sp.
TATTTTTTGGGAACATTTGGGAAACCGTGGAGTTCGGATGGGAGATTGGAAATTGGTATCCAAGGACAAAGGCCAATGGGAACTTTATAATTTGAGGACGGACAGAACAGAACGCATCAATGTTTTTGATGAAAACCAAAACGTGTCGAAAAAAATGCTCAAGGCCTATCGACAATGGGCAGAAAAAGTGGGCGTTCGCGGGGGACCATGATGGGGGTTGCAAGACAAAGAAAGTTGTAAACGTTCACACTTAGAAGAATAAGATTTTCAAAAATTCAAATTAATCGGTATGTTTGATAATCCAAAACGTAAATAAAAGACAGAAATAACCTATTCCGGCTATACGCTTTTACACCCCATCAAGCAAAAAAAGAAGTTAATTGCCCTCTATCGATATCACTTAATCCTTTAATCAATCCAGAGCTATGAAAGAACATTATCCCATTGGAACGCCACCTGGTTGGCTTTCAACGTTGAATCTGAAATTGACATGGACCGTTTTCTCCCTGATTTTTTCTTTATTTCAGGTGCAGGCCAATCCCAAGGCAGAAAAACCTGAATTGCAAATGCAGGTTTCGGGAACCGTTACCGACGCGGAAGGCATTCCACTGGCGGGAGCCAATATCGTGGAAAAAGGAACCTCCAACGGTACACAAACCGATTTTGACGGGAATTTTGCCATTGAAGTCGGAGATGACGCCGTATTGGTCGTTTCCTATATCGGATTTGCCACCAAGGAAGTGAACATCGACGGACGATCGGATATTTCCATACAGATGGATGAAGATGCCGCCGGACTCGAAGAAGTAGTGGTTGTCGGATATGGTACACAAAGCCGGGCCAAAGTTACCGGGGCAATCAGTTCGGTCGACGGCGATGCCCTTACCCAACGTCCGGTCACCAGTACCACAACAGCCTTGCAAGGCCAATCTCCCGGTCTGACCATCATTAACAAGGGCGGTGCACCCGGTGTCGAGAATGCCGGTATACGGATTAGGGGTGTCGGCACCCTAAACAATTCCAACCCCCTAGTGCTGGTCGATGGCATTGAGCAATCCCTTAGTTCGGTCGAACCTCAGAACATCGAATCGATATCCGTGCTGAAGGATGCGTCCTCTGCCGCCATCTACGGTTCGCGAGCGGCCAACGGAGTAATTCTTGTGACCACCAAACGCGGCGCTTCCTCGGGAACAATTTTAACCTACAACACATTTGCCGGGGTTCAAAATCCTAGCTTTTTTCCCGAAAAGGCGGATACCGAATCCTGGTTGCGATTGGAAAACGAAGCACAGGTAAACGCTGGAGGCTCGCCTACCTTTTCCGAGGAGTATATCAAGAATGCGGTCGCTGGAACAAAGCCCTTTGAGTTTCCCTGGGCCAATTGGGAAGAGGGAATTTTCCAAGAAAGTGCCCTGATGCAGCGACATACGTTTTCCATCTCAAGTGGGGGGGATATAGGTAAGGTTTTCGCATCGGTCAATTACAGCGATACTGATGGTATTCTTAAGAATTTCAATAACAAAAGGACTACCATGCGTATCAATGCGGACCTGTTCGCCAACGAAAAGCTGACCTTCAAAGTGGGACTCATGTATCGGAACGAGAATTTCAGCGGGCCTGGGCATGCCATCAATGCCTCAGGGATTGCCGGGCAACAGATCGTTCAGGGCCTTCTCCATATCAATAGGAACGTGGTCATGGAATATCCCGATGGTACCTACGACCTGGTGGCGGGATATTGGAACCCCCGAGCCATGGTCAATGAAGGCGAGACCAAGCGGATTACCGACGACGTGGTGGCTCAGGGAGGCTTCGATTACACCATCAGCGATGCCTTGTCGCTCGAAGGAAATATTACCTATAAGTTCGACAATATGGGCACCTCCAGATTTATGAACAGCTTGGCCGGGATGAAAAATTATGTAACGGGAGAACCGCAGACCGTTGCAGGGTGGTTCGCCACCAACGAGCTGTTCGAAACTACCCAACGGGAAAGGGAGTTCAGTCAAAGGTTATTTTTAAACTATGCCCAGGAGTTCGGGGTCCATGAGGTCGAAGCTCTGGCCGGATATGAGGAAATTCATAACACACTCAAGTTCGTGGAAGCTAGCCGGCAAAATTTCTTTAACAACGACCTGAGGGACCTGAACGCGGGTGGGATCGACAATCAGGATATCGATGGATACAATCAAGAATGGCGCCTTCGCTCCTTCTTCGGCAGGATCGACTATTCGTACGATGACCGCTATCTGCTGCAGGGCAACCTGAGGTATGACGGATCCTCCCGCTTCGGCGACGGGAACCGTTGGGGGCTCTTCCCTTCCGTCTCCGCGGGATGGAATTTGACCAATGAGGCCTTTATGGAGAACGTGGTGAACAACAGCATAATCAGCAACATCAAGGTAAGGGGCTCCTGGGGGCAACTTGGAAATCAGGATATTGGTCTCAACAGGTTTAGAACGATGTACGATTTAAGTGAGGGATATCAATTTGGAGGCAATATCGTTTCAGGTTCCGCCATCACGGAAGCGGGTAATCCCAATATAACCTGGGAAACCTCCACGATGACCAATGTGGGTCTCGATGCCAATTTTATAGACGGCCGGTTGGCCCTGGTCGCTGAATACTTTTGGAAAAACACCGAGGATATATTGCTCGAACTGCCTATTTCGACCATCGTAGGGGTAGAGCCCCCCGTTCAGAACGCGGCGAAAGTTTCGAATAACGGTTACGAGATCAGCCTGAACTATCGCGGGGCCTTTAAAGAGAACGACGGGTTCAATTATTCCGTCGGGGTCAATTTCTCCGATGTAATCAATAAAATCGAGGACTTGAATGGGGCTGGGCCTTTCATCCCCGATAATTTCACGATATGGACGGAAGGGGAATCTATGAACGCCCTGCGTGGTCTGACCTCGCCAGGACTGTACCGTACCCAGGAGGATCTAGAGCAATATCCGGTTACGCTGCATCCGAGTGTGGGTATCGGCGACATTATCTACGAGGATGTAAACGGTGACGGGCAAATATCGCAATCCATCGCCCCCGGGGGCGACCAGATAATCATCGGCAACGAAGACCCCCGGTATGAATTTGGACTAAAGTTCGAGGCTTCGTACAAAGGTTTCGACTTCTCGATGTTCTGGCAAGGCGTGCTAAAGCAGAAACACCTGCTTGATGGGGCCATCCCCGAGGGACCCGCTTTTTCGAACTTCATCCATAAGGAAATGGCCGAAAATGCCTACCACCCCGAAAGGAACCCGAGCGGCACGTGGCCCAAAGTAACCTCCGGAAACACCTGGAACATTGTAAAATCGGATTTCTGGCTGATCGACAACAAGTATGCCCGATTGAAGAATTTTCAGGTGGGATACACGCTACCCCAGGATGTCTTCTCCAAATTCCGGATCTATGTTTCCGGAGAAAACATGTTGACCCTTACCCCCCAAGAGCTTTTCGATCCCGAAACACCACGGGGAAGAAGTCAGTTCTTCCCCCATACCAAGACCATGAGCGTCGGTATGAATATTGTATTTTAAAATTTGAACAGATGAAAGCATATAACAAAA
>DASSWC010000202.1:0-7133 GCA_035705395.1 Pricia sp.
TTTCTAGGATTCCCGAAACGATCCCATCGAAACCCATATCCACACAGTGGGTAATATCGGATTTCATAATATCGAACTCCCTTTCCGAATACGTAAAATCACCGCTGCGGGGCCGGATCAACACATGTACGGGGATGGTGATTTGCTCCCGAACTGCCTTGAGAAATCCATAGGAAGGCGTAACGCCCCCAACGGCGAGTTCCGAACAGAGTTCGATACGATGGGCGCCGGCCTCTTGGGCATTTAAGGCGGATTGCAAGGAGTTGGCACAGACTTCTACCAGCATATTTTCAAGTTTAAGGCGGTTGGGGGCAGGTTTAACCGCACAGTACGCCGGTACGCCGAGATGCCGGAACCCGTGTCCCGCCCGCCCATTAAACGAGGCCCATGGACAAAACCAGCTTGTTCTCGGGTTGGTATCCTAAGGGTATAACCCGTATCTTTAGTGACTATAAAAGTAAACAGGAATTGTGGAACGAAGAAAATTTTTGAGAAATTCCACCGCCGCCGCGGCCATCTTTTCAGCGCTGTACTACTAGTGGTATGGCCTACAAAATGGCCGGGGCGGGTCGGTGATTCGCCCTTGGTCGGGCATCCGGTCTTGGGCGAACATCAGCCACCATCTTTTACAGAATCCGACGTACAATAATCAGTAATAAAAATTCTATTTTCGCATTTCACAACCCTAGCTTCAAAAAATGCCAGAACAAAAACGTCTTTTCCTCCTCGACGCCTACGCGCTGATTTTCCGGGGATATTACGCCCTGATCAAAAACCCGCGCATCAATTCCAAGGGCATGGATACCTCGGCCATAATGGGCTTTATGAACTCCCTTTTCGATGTCATCAAACGTGAAAAACCCGACCACCTCGCCGTCTGTTTCGATAAGGACGGCAGTGTCGAACGCACCGCGATGTTCGCCGATTACAAGGCGAATCGCGACGAAACGCCGGATGCCATTCGAACGGCCATTCCCTGGATACAGAATATTTTAAGGGCCATGCACATTCCCTGTATCGAACTTTCGGGGCTCGAGGCCGACGACGTCATCGGCACCTTGGCCAAACAGGCCGAAAAAGAAAATTACAAGGTCTTTATGGTCACGCCGGATAAAGATTTTGCACAGCTCGTGACCGAGAACATTTTTATGTACCGCCCGGCAAGAATGGGTAACGGTATCGAGATCTGGGGTATTCCCGAAGTGAAGAAACGCTTTGGTGTCGAACGCCCCGAACAGGTCATCGATTATCTGGGTATGATGGGCGATGCCAGCGATAACATTCCCGGCCTGCCCGGGGTAGGCGATAAAACAGCCAAAAAATTCATCAAGCAGTTCGGTTCGTTAGAGGGACTTCTGGACAATACCGATAAACTCAAAGGCAAAATGAGGGAGAAGGTCATCGCCAATGCCGAACTGGGAATACTTTCCAAAAAACTGGCCACCATTTTTACCGAATGCGACGTCATCTTCGATGCGGAGGATTACGAACTCTCGCAACCAAACGCCGAAAAAGTGCAGAAACTGTTCGAGGAACTGGAGTTCCGCCGGCTCAGGGACCAGTTCATCAAAATATTTTCCGGGGAAGACGGCACCACACAGGCCCAGGTTACCAGTACCGAGACCGCAATGGCCCAGGTAAAGGCCCAGGCCATGCCGGCCGGTGGGGGGCAATTTTCATTGTTCGGCGCCGCGTCCGATTCCGCCGGCGAAACCATCAAGGAACACAACAGCCGCAAGACCATTCTAGATGTGCCGCACGTCTACCAAAGTGTCACCCCTGGGATGGCGATGGAACTTTTTCTCAAAAACCTAATAAAGCAAACTTCCGTTTGTTTCGATACCGAAACGACTTCGATTAATCCGTTGGAGGCCGAACTGGTCGGTATCGCCTTTTCCTGGGAGCCCACCAAGGGCTTTTACATTCCCTTTCCCGAAAAAAAGACCGAGGCCCAAGCACGTATCGAGCAGCTGCGCCCCTTTTTCGAATCCGAGGATATCGAAAAGGTTGGCCAAAATCTCAAATACGATATAAAAGTGTTGGATAAATACGGTATCAAGGTAAACGGACGGTTTTTCGATACGATGTTGGCGCATTACCTGATCAATCCCGATATGCGGCACAATATGGATGTGCTGTCGGAAACCTACCTCAACTACACCCCTGTTTCCATTACCGGGCTCATTGGAAAAAAAGGAAAGAACCAGCTCAACATGCGCGATGTGCCCTTGCACAAACAAACGGAATACGCCGTCGAAGATGCCGATATTACCTTTCAGCTGGCGCAACATTTCAGACCCGAACTGGCAGCGGCGAAAACGGATAGGCTATTCAACGAAATCGAGATCCCGCTGCTGCGCGTACTGGCGGATATGGAGCTCGAAGGTATCAATCTTGACAAGCATTTCCTGAATTCCCTTTCCGAGGCACTGGTCTACGACATTAAGGCACTTGAGAGCAATATTTACAAGGAAGCCGGAGCGGAATTCAACATCGGTTCCCCCAAACAGCTGGGGGAAATTTTATTCGACCAAATGAAGCTGGTCGAAAAGCCCAAAAAAACCCGTACGGGACAGTATTCCACCGCCGAGGATGTACTTTCCTACCTGGCCAAGGACCACGAAATCATCCGGCAGGTATTGGATTACCGGGGCCTATCAAAACTCAAAAGCACCTACATCGATGCCCTGCCCGAACAGATCGAACCCTCTACCGGGCGGGTACATACCGACTATATGCAGACCGTTGCCGCTACCGGAAGGTTGAGCAGCAACAACCCCAACCTGCAGAATATCCCCATCCGCACCGAACGCGGGCGCCAGGTGCGCAAGGCCTTTATTCCCCGTGACAACGACCATATTCTCTTGGCCGCCGATTATTCCCAGATCGAACTCCGCATCATTGCCGCCCTGAGCGAGGAGACCACCATGATCGAGGCCTTCAAGCACGGGGAGGATATCCACGCCTCTACGGCATCCAAAGTGTTCAACGTTCCCATCGAAGAGGTCACCCGTGCACAGCGCAGCAACGCCAAAACCGTAAATTTCGGTATCATCTACGGGGTATCCGCATTCGGATTGAGTAACCAGACGGACCTCAGCCGTTCCGAATCCAAAGAACTGATCGAGACCTATTATAAGACCTATCCAAAACTGCGAAATTACATCAGTGACCAAATCGATTTTGCCCGGGAACACGGCTACGTGCAGACCATCCTTGGCCGGCGCCGGTATTTGAAGGACATCAACGGCAGCAACCAGGTCGTGCGCAGTGCCGCCGAACGCAACGCCGTCAACGCCCCAATCCAGGGTAGCGCCGCGGACATTATCAAGATCGCGATGATCAACATCCACAAAAAACTGTCCGCAGGCGGTTACAGGTCGAAGATGCTCTTGCAGGTACATGACGAACTGGTGTTCGATATCCACAAATCCGAACTCGACGAGCTCAAGGGACTGATCAAATCCGAAATGGAGAGCGCCTATAAACTTTCCGTGCCGTTGGATGTGGAATTAGGGATTGGTGACAATTGGTTGGAGGCTCATTGACCCGGGGGCGTACATCATCCACATCCGTTCCAAAGCGCATCAGGGGCGCACGAAGTGCTACAAGCAGTAGCCCTTCCCATCTTCAATTCTTAGGATTTTACCGAGATTTTCTTGTAAGATGGATTCTTGATATCCCTAGAAACCCATCGAATGCGAATCCCTAAATCCAAAGAAATAATTTCCGTACAAGTGATATTATTCGGTTTTCCACGGGCCTTTGAAGGTTGCGGATAAAGCTCGCGATGTTCTTTGGGAAGTTCGGGCGGAAATAATCCGAAATCAGGGTTTGTAATTTAAGTTTATTGGTGTACATTTGCAGCCCATTTTAAGGAATGGAAGATTCTAATCACAAAAAGTAACCGCAGTGGATACATTAAGTTATAAGACCGTTTCGGCCAACAAATCGACGGTTGACAAGCAATGGCTTCTGGTCGATGCCGAAGGGGAAACTTTGGGACGTATGGCTTCTAAGGTCGCCAAAATGCTCAGGGGAAAACACAAGCCGAATTATACGCCCCACGTCGATTGCGGTGACAACGTCATCGTCATCAATGCCGAGAAAGTGAACCTTACCGGCAACAAATGGGAAGATAAAGTGTATCTGCGCTATACGGGATATCCCGGCGGACAACGCTCGAGAACGGCCAAACAAATTTTGGAGAAACACCCCGAGCGTATCGTAGAAAAAGCCGTCAAGGGCATGCTTCCAAAAAATAGGCTTGGCGCAGACCTGTTCAGAAACCTGAAAGTCATAGTAGGTACGGAGCACGAGCATGAGGCCCAGAAACCAACGCCGATCAACTTAAAAGAATTCAAATAAATGGAGACCATTCACAAAATCGGAAGAAGAAAAAAGGCGGTCGCCCGTGTCTATGTTTCCGAAGGAAAAGGAAACTTTACGGTAAACCAGAGGGAGTTGAAGGATTACTTTACGACCGGAACGCTACAATACAAGGTCAAACAACCCTTCTCTCTGACCGGCAGCGAGGATGCCTATGACGTCAAAATCAATGTGTACGGTGGCGGCATTACCGGACAGGCAGAAGCCATCCGTTTGGCGTTGTCCAGAGTCATGTGCGAGGTGGATGCCGAAAATCGGTCCCTGCTCAAACCCGAAGGCCTGTTGACCCGTGATCCGAGAATGGTAGAACGAAAGAAGTTCGGTCAGAAAAAGGCCCGTAAGAAATTCCAGTTCTCCAAACGTTAATGCAAACATTTCAGCATCCATCTTCCGCTGTTTTCCGGGGATGCATGTCATATATAGTCAACTATTTTTTAATCCTGTTCCTTGAAAGTCCGCTTCCCGATACACTTCGGGACGGGGATAGATTAAAAACCCTCCTTGCTTTTCAGAAGGATGGTTTGCCGGGAGACGCGGACGACAGTACGTTAGCGCACCCTTAGTTTAGCATCTAAATGCTCGAGGCTTCACCCCTGTGTGATACCACTTGAGTATTGCCTATTCAAAAGAACGTAAACTAAATCAAAAATGGCGAAAGTCGAAGTAAAACAATTATTGGAAGCAGGTGTGCATTTTGGCCACCTCACACGCAAGTGGAACCCGAACATGGCGCCCTACATCTACATGGAGCGCAACGGGATACACGTAATCAACCTTTACAAAACAGTGGCAAAATTGGACGAGGCCAACGAGGCCTTGAAAAAGATTGCCGCATCGGGACGCAAAATCCTTTTCGTCGCCACCAAAAAACAGGCGAAGGACATCGTAGCCGAAAAAGTGGCCAACGTAAACATGCCCTACATCACCGAAAGATGGCCAGGCGGCATGTTGACCAACTTTGTCACCATCCGCAGGGCGGTCAAGAAAATGGCCTCTATCGACCGTATGAAAAAGGACGGCACTTTTAATACCCTTTCCAAAAAGGAGCGTTTACAGGTCGACCGCCTTCGTGCGAAGCTGGAAAAAAACCTAGGTTCGATTAGCGAAATGAGCCGGTTGCCCGGTGCCCTTTTCGTTGTGGATACCATGCGGGAGCATATTGCCGTAAAGGAGGCCCAAAAGCTGAACATCCCTATCTTTGCGATGGTCGATACCAATTCCGATCCACGCGATGTCGATTATCTCATACCTTCCAACGACGACGCCTCAAAATCTATCGCTATCATCATGACCCAGGTTACCGATGCGGTGGCGGAAGGCCTGGCCGAAAGAAAATCCGAAAAACAATCCGACAAGGAAGATAAGGGCGAAGACAAAGAGAAGAAGAAGGATAAGGAGAAAAAGGGGAAAGACAAGAAGGATAAAAAGGACAAGGTCGCAGAAAAGGCCCCCGAGACCGCCAAAATAGCGGAACAACCTAAGCCCGAGGCCAAGGACAGTACCACTGAAATGGATGCGGCTCCCGTGGTAACGGAAGGTGAGGAAAAACCAAAACCGACCCCCGAGACCGTGGAGACCCAAGCCCCTCCCGTCGTTGGCAAGGTGCCCCAGACCGAAGTCGATGTTGCGGCCACCCAAGAGGCGGTCGAGGCGTCCGTTTCCGATGAAGCTGGCGAGGATATAAAGGACGATCAAAAAAAGGTGTCCAAAAATGAAAGCGATCCGAAAACGGACAAATCCGATGACCTGACCAAAATAGAGGGCGTCGGTCCCAAGGCAGCAGAAGCCCTAGAGGCTGCGGGGATACAAACGTATGCCAAGCTGGCCGATTCCGATGCGGACAATATCAAGGAAATTTTGACCGAAGCCAGTTCCCACATGGCACATTTGGATCCCACTTCATGGCCCAAGCAAGCGCAAATGGCCGCCGATGGAAAATGGGACGAGTTACAGGAATGGCAAGATAAGGCCAAAGGGGGCGTGGAGTAGGCCACAACGGCAACCTTCATGACAGCGATCAAAGTTAAAGCGGTCCGTTACAATACCCTTTTCAGGATTTAAACTGAAAAATTGGAATGGGCGGCACAATCAATAATACGATTTCAGCCGCAGTGTATGCCGAGCCTTGCGATAAGGCCCCCTCGAGCATAGCTGATGAGCGGGAAGCACAAATACGTATAGAAATTATGGCAAATATTACAGCCGCAGAAGTAAACAAATTGAGAAAGTCCACCGGTGCCGGTATGATGGACTGCAAAAAAGCCTTGGTCGAAGCCGAAGGGGATTTCGACAAGGCCGTCGAGATCCTTCGCAAAAAAGGACAAAAGGTCGCCGCAAAGCGAGCGGACCGTGATTCGTCGGAAGGGGCCGCTATCGCCAAGGTGAATTCCGATGATACCAAAGGAGTCATCATTTCCCTGAACTGTGAGACGGATTTTGTCGCCAAGAATGACGATTTCGTCACCTTGGCCAACGAACTGGCGGACCTCGCCCTTGGCTATGAGGACAAGGAATCTTTTCTTTCTGCCGACTTCAAGGGAATTACCGTTCACGACAAACTAATAGAGCAGACCGGGGTCATCGGTGAGAAAATAGAGATTGGCGGTTTTGAAAGATTGAGCGCCCCCTTCGTGGGAAGCTACATCCACGCCGGAAACAAAATTGCTACCCTGGTAGGTCTCTCCAAAGCCGTTGACGGTGCCGGTGCAGTCGCTAGGGATGTCGCAATGCAAGCCGCGGCCATG
>DASSWC010000203.1:0-2472 GCA_035705395.1 Pricia sp.
CAGCCAGGTTTCTGCCAAGCGCTTATCGTCGGGGTCATAACTGTCTATAAACTGGGGGTTTCCGCTTGAACCTCCCCAAGGTTGGGCCTGCATATCGAAGACCAACCGGTGATCGGGCAAAAGCATTTTCATATGTGCACTCCATTGTGGTGCAAAAATCTGGTCGTAGGGTATGGCGAACACCATCTCGGGATTCACCTCATTTTCCGTACTGAAAATATCAGAATAGCTGGACGACAGCCCGTAGGCGCCGCTTCCGATAATCTCATCACAAGCCGCTATGACCTTTTCCCATTGCGGAGTTCCGGTATACACGCCTGCATTGAGGTACACGCGTGCCAACACATGGTACGCTGCCCACTTGGTGATACGTCCGTATGTGGATTGGTCGACGGTTTCGGTAAGGCCAGGTATTACCTCCGTTAGTTCGGAAACTATGAAATTGTAGACCTCGGTGCGGTCATTCTGAACAGGCAGCTCATCCCCATAACTTGAAATAATGGGCACATTTCCATGGGTGTCTACCAACATGGAATAGTATAAGGCCCTCAGTGCGCGCATTTCGGCAACAATTGCTGAAGCTTGCTCCGGGCTTACAGGAAGTTCGCCAGATTCTACCTGCAATATTACCCGGTTGGCGCTATTGATGCCATTGAAACAGGTAATCCAAGTGTTCCTTGGTTGCCACTCGGTCTCGGTCCATTCGTGGAAGTGCATCCTTTTGTAGGTTCCCCCGTCGTCCCAACCGTTTGGCCGTGTCGGCGTTACGAATATATCTGCGGGTTCTTCCTGAAGGTCAAAATATCCTTGCCATCCCATTACAAAACGCATGGGGGTGTAGGCAGAGGCCATCACGGAAATAATGTCGGCCTCCGATGGGGTAAACGATGATTCGGTCACCTCCGAGAACACCTCTTCCTCCAAGTCCGTACATCCAACGGGCCCGAGCAGAATACCGGCCGCAAGCACCAAGATCCTTAGCCTAACTGAAATTACTCTTCTTATATTTTTCATCTGTTGCTGTTTATTTGTTTTTAAAGGTCAGAGGCCAAACAATGCTTCGGTTGGTATCAACGTATTGTTTTGGCTGATTTCATGTTCCTTTATTTTAGAATGTAAAGTTGATTCCCCAGGTAAATGTGGTAACGGACGGGTATTTGTCCCTTTCATCATTGCCCGGTGCCAATCCGTTTCTGTTCACTTCGGGATCGATCCCTTTATAGCCTGTAATAGTTGCCAAGTTGAGTCCCGATACGTACACCCGGAAAGTCTGGGCAAACTTTATCGCATTCTTGGGAAAGGTGTACCCCAAGGTAACGTTATCGATCTTCAGGAAATCGCCATCTTCCACATAGTGGCTTACGTAGCGCTGTACATCCTGTAGGACGGCTTTTTCATATACGAGATCATATGCGGAGTCTAATGTATTGTAGCTTATTGTTGGATTTTCGTAGAACATACGGGAGAAGTTCAGGATCTGATAGTCCAAGGCGCCCCTTAGGTTAAACATCAGATCCCAATTCTTGTATCTAACCGTATTGTTCATGCTATAAAAGGCCGTGGGCAACCCATTGCCCAATACCTGCCTGTCATCGTTGGTGGCCTCTGTGGCTGGGACCCGGGATCCATCCGGTCTTTCGATGATCCAAATACCGTCATCCGTGATATCTACACTTTTCAATCCATAGAAGTTGCCAATAGGCTGGCCTTCCTGTACCCTGTGCGTACTGATCTGTATAGGCTCTCCCGTATATCCTTCATCAAAGAAATCGGTGGTCAACTGGAACTCATCGTTGGAAAGGGAAACGATTTTGTTGGTATTGTTGGAATATGTCAAATTGGTCGTCCATTCAAAGTTTTCGGTTTGGAACGGGATAAGGTTCAACAGGAACTCCAAGCCTGAATTTTTAATCTCGGCAACATTCGCGGCAATATTTCCGTAGAAATAAGGCGGTGTAGGAACGCTATAGTTGAACAATGCATCCTTGGTGGTCCTGTCGTAGTAATCCACCGATCCATTGATGCGCCCGTCAAAAAAGCCAAAATCTACCCCAAGATTGAACTCCTCTTTCCGCTCCCAACGCAAATTCGGATTGGCATTGCGCGATGGGACCAACTGTCTCACCCATTGACCGTTGTTCAAAAAATAATCGCCATAGGTAAGGCCACTCAAAGACTGGTAATTGGTTCCGGCATTGATCCCGGTCACGCCAAACCCGGTCCTAAGCTTGAGATTGGACAACCCATCCCAATTATCTGCAAAGGATTCCTGATCGATGCGCCATCCCAAGGAGATCCCGGGAAAATTACCCCATTTATAATCCTCTCCAAAACGGGAAGACCCCTCGCGCCGCATACTTGCCATCAAAAGATACCGATCGTCGTAGTTATAGGTAATTCTTGAGAAAAACGCGATCAACTTGTCGGAATCCTTGTAACTGCCCATCCCGGCTTCTCCCAACTGCAAACCCT
>DASSWC010000204.1:0-6820 GCA_035705395.1 Pricia sp.
CAATAGCAAGAAGGATAGCATCTTAAAGACGGATTCCTTGTTTTTTAGTGATTTTACAACAAAGATTTTATTATCAATTAAAGTAGATACATTAGACACGAAGCGCTTTGACAAAATTTTACGAAGGGAACTTGACCACAAGGAGCTAGATGTTAGTTATGCCGTTGAATTTAAAAATGGCGTTGACATCCCGCAGGCTATCCATCCAGAAATCAAGAGGAGCTCTACAAACATCACGTGTTCTAATAACAGCCTCTTGCCCGATGGCAGCAGTCTCTGCCTATATTTCACGAACAATACCATAATTGTCCTTAAGCGCAATCTTGTAGGCATACTTCTTTCGACATTGCTCGTGGGTTCGGTAATCGCCTGCCTGCTGTTTTTGCTTAAAATCATCAACAGGCAAAAACAGCTCGCCGAAATTAAAAATGACCTTATAGGCAACATCACGCACGAGTTTAAGACACCTATCGCGACCATAGGCGTGGCCCTGGAGGGCATCCAGAATTTCAACACGGCAAACGACCCACAGAAGACAAAAAAATATGTGCAGACGTCCAATGAACAGCTCGGCAAGCTCAACCTCATGGTAGAAAAGCTGCTGGAAACCGCCACCTTGGATGGGGATTTACTTTCGTTGAAAAAAGAGGAAATCAAACTCATTGAGATTGTACAAAACCTTATCGAGAGGCACCGGGCCCTTGCACCGGAAAAAGATTTTGAATTTTTAGCCTTACGCGAAAATATCTGCGTAAAGGCCGATGCCCTCCATCTGGAAAACGCACTCAACAACATCCTCGATAATGCGGTCAAATATGGGGGTGACAGAATCACGACCACCATCACAACGGCAAACAACAAAGTTCTGATTAGCATCAAGGATGACGGAAAGAACCTGACTACCGCGCAAGCCAAACAGATTTTTGAGAAATTTTACCGCGTGCCGAAGGGCAACCAACATGACGTAAAGGGTTTTGGGATAGGCTTGTATTACACCAAAAAAATCATCGAGGGACACAACGGAAGCATCGAGGTCATTCTAAAAGATTCAACAAACTTTAAAATCACCCTGTCCCATGGCTGAAAAAATAAATATCCTCCTCGCCGAAGATGAACCCGCACTGGGCCGGATTGTAAAAGAAAGCCTTGAAACCCGGGATTTCCTCGTACACCTCGCCAGTGATGGCGAAAAGGCTTTAAACCTTTATCGCGAGCAAAACCCGGAATTACTGGTGTTGGATGTCATGATGCCAAAAAAGGACGGATTCACACTGGCCAAGGAAATACGGCAGGAAGATGAGGCCATCCCCATCATCTTTCTCACCGCAAAAAGCCAGACGAGCGACGTGGTGGAAGGTTTTACTATAGGCGGTAACGACTACCTCAAAAAGCCCTTTAGCATGGAAGAGCTCATCGTGCGCATCCATAATTTGCTACGGCGGAAGGAGACTCAGCAAGAAAGCGAAATCCTCAAAGTGGGCACGTATACCTTTAATTTTGCAAAACAGACGCTCGCTTACAAGAATGAAGGGCCAGAAATGCTCACCCATCGTGAGGCACACCTTCTTTTTCACCTTATCAAGAATAAAAACCAAGTGTTGGACCGCACGCTCGTACTCAACAAGTTGTGGAACAACGATGATTTTTTTGCTGCCCGTAGCATGGATGTCTACATTTCCAAACTGCGTAAAAAATTAGCAAAGGATGGACATCTGCAAATCATCAATGTTCGTGGTTATGGATATAAATTGGTAGATTGATTTGCTATCCATTGTAAAATCGAAAAAATCTTAACCAGCTACGTGGCACGTTTAAATTTCGCGAATGCCCTAAGCAAAGTGGGATGGCCACCCATGTCATTAGCGAATCCACGTCGTTGAACCTTACCAAAATGTCGAATTTGAAGCCGAAGGCTTGAGTACCTCCTCCAACGATTCCTTTTCCACATCTCCTTTTAAAATTATAGGCGAACGTAATTTTGAAGATGTCAATGGTTTTCCTCCGGAAACATCTTTAACCATTTTTTTGCATTTTTATAGTATAATTTGTCCACGACTTCCTTAGGGAGCTTTAATCCTCTAAATTCCTGTTTTACCCTAGAATTTGTCATGACATCGTCGGTTACGAAGAACCGCCAATCCGTAATCCATTCGCTCTGCATACTTTCCGAAATTTCCTCTGACGTTTGTTTGCCGTCGTCGCCTAAATCGGTTCCGTATAGGATACGATCCTGGTATTTGATGAAAAAGTCCCTCACCTTTTCCCTATCGGTTATGGTTTGGTAAAACAGCTGGCCAATTCGGGCCGCTATATCGACTGCCATATTCGGGAATCTATCCAAGTGTTTTGCGACCTCATCGACACTCCACGACATACTTCCCAAATGGACTCCCACAAAAATCAGATCGGGGTTTTTCTCCAACATGCGATCCCGTGCCGCTATCTGTTCTTCGTACGAGGGCATAGTTGGATGTTTGTACATATGATACTCTGGAAATTTGCCGTAATAGATTTTATCGTTCTCCACAGTCATTTTATCCAAGGGCAGCCAGCAGTTCCTCGGTTCTCCCAAATGGCCTAGAACCGGTATCTTTCGTTCGGCCAGAAAATTGAAAATGGTGTCTAGCTTTGGATCATCGACCATTATCAACCGCCCTGTGGAATCCTTAAACACCATGCCAATATTTTTCCAGACTTTGACGGCAATGGCGCCATCCTGTATATTTTTATCCAACCAATTTACGGTCTGGGATGCCCAGTCAGGCTCATCCCATTCTTTGATCGAAAAGGTCGTGGCATATTCAAAATCTTGTGGATATTCTTTTTTGAGGGCTTTTTTTTTGGCATATCGCGCCAGAATATCCTCCCTACCCCGAGTGTTATCGACAAGAATGTTCAATAGCTGAAAGTTGTCGTTTCTTGCCTTTTTCACAAAAATATCCCGGTCTGCGGATACATGAATGTGCGTATCGATCTTATCAACCTTGGCGTAGTCGGCCATGGTGTAATATTTCGAGGCATTCGTGCAGGAAAAAAGCGTAGTCAGAACTAAAAGAGGGATATATTTTTCCATGACATTTTATCAAGTAGGTTTTGGTTTTAAAAATCAAAATTGTAATTGAAAACCTTTTCGATAGATTCTCAATTTTTCGAGATATCCCTCCAAATCAAGTAACTGTTCGTCATACTTACCCTAAAGAGAGTGAAATCGGATTGCCAAGGAATGGAATGAGGCTCAACGGGCCGATAATTCTACACCTTTCCCTAACTAGGAACCCTCGGCCCGGTTCCAAAAGTTGATAAGTAAAAATAGGTCGCGCAAACGCATTTTAACCGTTTTATATGCCGGTCATGCCTATAACCGGCCATAAACACGGAATATTCGTAAATTACGGCTAATCAAAGAATAAACCTAAATTCGTTAAAAGCATTTAGGGTTAGGGTTACTTTTTATTTTATTCGTTTATAGATAGAAGTTGTAAAGATTGCATTGACTTGCCAATCAAGCTTAAGCCTATTCCTGCCTAGGAATTCATATTTATAGCGTTCTATATACACTATGGTATCCTTGTCTATGGCATCCACATAGGTAGCACTTTGAAGTAGTAGGGAATCGTTGAACCAGTATTTTTGATAAATAAAACCATCTTCACCATCGTTATGGATGCGCATTACACTATCAGGCAGATACTCTTGATAACCCGGGTCACCTTCATATGGAGGTGCATCAATCCCGTTTCCGAGATGGGTGAGCTGCCACTTTCCCAAAATAGCATCTCGGGGATCATCTACCGGCTGATCGTCCTTACTGCAACTGTATACTAGCAATACCGCTAGTGCATAAAAAAAGAGTTTGTTTCTCATGAGATTATAGTTTTATAAGTTTCATAAAATTTTTAAAATGCCCCGCCTTTTATTCCGACTCCACTTGGAAAAGGAAGAGTTCCTTTAAATAGCCAAGAATTGCTAAATGCTGTTTATTCGGGTCCTTTCGTTACATTGGGTAAAGAAGAATTTAGCAATAGTAAAAATTCCAATATTCAAAAGTGGAGTGCTTACATTTCAGGTAGTGCAAATCGTCAGGATTTTCTAGAAAGAGCTTTACAATGGGTAAGTAAAGACAATGTTAGCGAATATATGAGCCGCCATAGATTTGACACCAACATAACCGAGTTAAAAGATTATTTTACAAGTGTAATTGATTGGGTTTCCACTGTATTTATTGATGTTGAAAGCGAAATGAAAGGACTTGAATGGGGCAGATTATATGAAACTTATCGAAAACAACCTTACAACTCAAAGACAGTATCAGACGAAGTGAAAAAATTGTATGGCGACCCATATGTGAAAAATAGCAGAGGAATTTTTGAATTTATACTTGGAGGTTCAACAGACACAAAACTTTTAGAAATTAGAGTTTTTGACGATGCAACAAAAAAATCTGTTTATACAAAACAGACAGCAGAGTCAGAGAAAAAAGGTGATTCAAATTGCCCTTTATGTGCATTAGGACACGACTCTAACAAAACTAAAATTTGGAAACTTAAAGAAATGGACGCAGACCACGTAACAGCTTGGAGCAAAGGCGGTGCGACAGACACGAAAAATTGCCAAATGTTATGTAAAACTCATAATCGTGCGAAAGGAAATAAATAAAGCCAACGCTCTGTTCAAGCACATTGCAATCCTCGTTCCTGCGGTTGCAAAGAGCTTTCACGCCAACGCTGACGGACAGAAAAGAAAAAGTACGACCGCACAACAATGGCTATACGTAATGCGGGCGAAAGTGCTGATATGAAAGTAATTACATTAAATAAACTAACTGCTAAACGGAAAGTGAAGTACCTTGAAATCCCGCACTACGCATAGTGTGCCAAGAAGCAGCCACGGCAATAACATGGCTGCATGCTGTAAATAAGATGATGGTAGGTCCATCAGGGTCGTTGTATAGGCGATGGCCCTAAACCACCCAAAGGTGCTGTTGTAAAGAGCAACGGTACTGAGCGTTTGGGAGAATCCGATTCATGAGATCGGCAGGTAGGGATAAAGGAGTTGAACGAAAGTGAACCACTGAAGAGGTGTCGAGAAGTTGCGTACACCCGGTCAAAAGCTACGAAGTATGAGACGGAGCGAAAAGTGGTGTTGTTTACAACACCGATTACGGAGGCAACCTATTTATTTTCCGTAAGGCCGGCGTCATTCAGGTGGCAAGAACTTTATTCGGGCTTATTTACGGAACTTGGGAAACTGCATACAATTCCCAAGGGAAATGCACGATAAGAACAACTTAGAGGCAGAATACCGATAGTGTATGCAGAGACAGACCGAGCCGTAGTAGCGTTGAAGTTTCCGTAACGGGAACGGAGCGAAGGGGTCAGGTCGTACGGTTACATTTTATTTACCAACTCATAATTATGAGGATGAATTTATGGAATGAAACAAAATCGATACCGATAAGCCGCCAAATGGTCTGGGAGGCTTATCAAAAGGTGCGTTCCAAAAAAGGGAGTGCGGGCGTGGATGCGGTAAGCATGCAAGAATTCGATGCAGACCGCAGTAAGCATCTGTACAAACTATGGAACCGAATGGCATCGGGGAGTTATTTTCCCCCACCGGTCAAAGAGGTGGAAATATCCAAAAAGGACGGAAGTATCCGTAAACTGGGTGTACCTACCATAAGCGACAGGGTGGGGCAAATGGTCGTCAAAATGTTCATCGAACCTAGGTTCGAGGCAATATTCAGTCACAGTTCCTACGGGTACCGACCCAATAGAAATGCACACCATGCATTGCAAAAGGTTCGCGAAAACTGTTGGAAACAAGACTGGGTAATCGACCTTGATATCAAGGGGTTCTTCGACAATATCGACCATGGCAAACTGATGCTAGCCGTAAAGAATCATGTACCCGAAAACTGGGTAAATCTTTACATCGCACGATGGTTGGAGGCACCCGTTCTTACAATATCCGGAAAGCTTGTCCAAAAGCAGGGAAAAGGAACACCGCAAGGAGGCGTAATCAGTCCTTTGTTGGCAAATCTGTTCCTGCACTATGCTTTTGACAAATGGCTGGAAAACACGGATAAAAATGTACGGTTCACCCGTTATGCCGATGACGTGATCATACATTGTAAGAGCAACGCCCACGCAGAACGGATATTAAGGGCTACACATCAAAGGATGGGATCCGTAGGGTTGGAACTACACCCGCAAAAGACAAAAATCGTCTATTGCAGAGACTATCGCAGAAAGGAAAAGTACCCAACGGTCAAGTTCGACTTTTTAGGGTATTCCTTTCAGCCCAGGAGCAATTTCTCCAAGAAAAACGGAAGGATGTTCTTAGGCTATGATTGTGCCATCAGTATCGGTTCAAGAAAACGGATCGCCGACAAGTTGGAAGAACTCAATGTGAACAAGTTGAATTTTAAGAGCATTGTGGGAGTTGCCCGATACCTCAATCCTATGATCAGGGGGTGGGTACACTACTACGGTAAATTTAAGATGTACGAACTCACAAAAGTCTTCCGATTGCTGAGCGCGCGATTGGTCTGGTGGGCAAGGAGAAGGTATAAGCGATACAAGACCAGCATGGGAAAAGCCTATAAATGGTTGACAACTGTAAGGAAGCAATTTCCGACTTTGTTCTATCATTGGCAATTTTCTGAAATAAATGTAGTCGCTTAGATTTGTACGACAAGAGCCGTATGATGGGAGACTATCACGTACGGTTCTGTGAGAGGCTTGGGGTGAAATTCCCCTTGCCTACTCGATGCCGAGACGTTGTAAGCAATTAAAACCAAAATCTATGAAACAAATGAAAA
>DASSWC010000205.1:0-3991 GCA_035705395.1 Pricia sp.
TTCTTTAACGATACCATCGTACTGCGCACCGAGGTCGATCCGGAAAGTACATTTCCCGATTTGGTACGTGCCGTCAAAACAACGACGCTAGAGGCATTCTCGAACAAGGAGGTTCCCTTTGAGTTCCTGGTACGTGAGCTGCAGCAAGAACGTTCCCTATCCGTCAATCCCTTTTTTCAGGTGATGTTCCTGTACTACTCCGTTGCGGAACCGGAAAACTTTGGAACGGATTTGCAAATGGAGCATGAATTTTACAATCCCGGGGTTTCTAAATTCGACCTCACCTTTGACGTGGCGGAAAAGAACGGAAGGCTTTCCTTTGCCTTCGAATACAGTACCGCACTGTTTACCGCGAAAACCATTGAGCGGTTCAAGGACCATATCGCGCTATTGGTCAAGGGCGTGGTCGCATTTCCCCAAAAGTCCCTTTCCGACATTCCCATGCTCACCGTGGAGGAAATGGATTTTATCGTACCTGAAAAAAATCGCCCAACCGATACGTTCGACGCATTTACGGGAATACACCAGGGCATCGAACGGATGGCCAGTACCCGGCCCGATGCCCAGGCGGTAAGCTTTCGGGAGACTACAATTACCTACGGGCAGTTAGATGCAAAGGCCCGTGCCGTGGCGGCTAGAATTCTAAAGACCACCGAAGGCCGCAATGAAATTGTGGGACTCTGCGTCGAGCGTTCCCTGGAAATGATTATCGGCCTGTTGGCGATTCTAAAGGCGGGCTGCGCCTATTTGCCCATCGATCCCAAGTACCCGATCGGTCACGTGGACTATATGATGGCCGATGCAGATATCAAGATGCTGGTCACCCAACAGAAATTGGCGCCGCTGTTTGAAAAATCGAAAGTGGATCGCTTGTTCCTGGAGGATATCGAGGAAGACGTCAAACCTTCCGGGAGCCCCTCTAACCTTAAAATGCCAACACCCAAAAAATCGGATCTGGCCTATGTAATCTATACATCGGGTAGCACGGGCCGCCCTAAAGGCGTACCGATCACCCACGGGAACATCTTGAACGCCACGGCGGGGCGATTGGACTTCTATCCCGAAAATCCCAAAGTCTTTTTACTGCTTTCCTCCATTTCGTTCGACAGCTCCAAGGCCGGTATTTTTTGGACGCTGTGTACCGGGGGCAACTTGATCGTTACCGAAGATCGTATCGAACAGGATTTGGTCAAGGTCGGCGATACCGTGCAGCGAAACGGGGTCACCCATATGCTGCTGTTGCCGACGCTTTACCAACTCATACTTGAACATGTCGACGCCCCCAAATTAAAAAGTCTGGTTACGGTCATGGTCGCCGGGGAAGCCTGTCCCCCCACGCTGGCCGATATGCATTTCACCGGTTTGCCCGATACCGCACTCTACAACGAGTACGGCCCTACGGAAGCCACGGTCTGGTGTACCGCCCATAAGATCGGGAAGCAAGACCGCCGCGATACCGTGCCGTTGGGCCGCCCGGTGGCGAAGGCCCGCATCTACCTCTTGGATGCTGCAAGAAACCTCGTCCCATACGGCGCGACCGGGGAAATCTATGTCGGCGGCGCGGGACTCTCCACCGGCTACCTGAATCGGCCCGAGCTGACCGTCAAGGCCTATTTCGACGATCCCTTTTCCGAGAATTTGGGCGAAAAGCTATACAAGACCGGGGACCTAGCCCGGTACAATCCCGATGGGGAGCTCCTATTTTTGGGCCGTTCGGACCAGCAGGTCAAGATCCGGGGCTATCGGGTGGAGCTGGAAGAGATCGAAAAGGCCATCCGGGCAGCGGGTAGGGTCGGACAAGTGGCGGTATTGGCCGAGGGCGCAGGAAACGGCCCGAAGCGCATCGCGGCATACCTGACCGCCAGCGAATCCATAGAAATCCATACCCTAAAAAAATCCCTCGAAAATAGGCTTCCCAACTATATGCTGCCGGCATCCATCACACAGGTCGATATGCTTCCCCTGCTGCCGAACGGTAAGATCGACAAAGTCGCCCTGATGCAAAAGGACAAGGAGGTGCCGTCCCGAAACAACGTTCAAAGACAGGCCCCGAAAAGCGAACTGGAGCAGAAGCTGTACAACCTGTGGCGTGACATCCTGAAACAGGACGATATCGGGGTGCACGATAATTTCTTCGCACTGGGCGGCGATTCCATTCTGAGCATACAGTTCATTGCCAAAGCCCGAAAAGCAGGTATCCGCCTTACCCCGAACCAGATTTTCGACCATCAGACCATCGCCGCACTTGCAGGGTACATCGACACGAAGGAAAAAGAAGGGGACGAATGGGACTATCTGGTCGCCCTGCGGAAAGCGGGTTCCGAAAAGCCTCTATTCTGCATCCATGCCGGGGGGGGACATGTGTTTTTCTACAACATCCTGACGAAATATATCGGCGCACACCGCCCCATATATGCCTTGCAGGCTTCTGGGGTGTACGCCGACCGGAAGATGCACCACAGTATCGAGGCCATGGCGAAGGACTATCTGCAGGCGATCCGTGCCGTTCAGCCGACCGGGCCCTATAATATTATGGTCTACTGCTTTAGCGTCGCCGTCGGACAAGAAATGCTGATTCAGTTGACGGCCGCCGATGAGACCGCCAACCTGATCGTTATGGATACCATGACCGATCCCTGGAAACTGGACACCTCCGAACGCCTACGAATGCGGATCAAAAGCTTTGCCAAGCGTTTTCGTACGAATCCCGTTCAAACGATACAGGGCATGGTAGGGGGCCGCATGACCCAACTACGGCTCAAGCTTCGAAAAATACTGGCCAAAGGCGATGATAAAATCCTTGCGCAAATGAACGACAACCTGGCCCATATCTGTTCGCAATACGCCTGGCGGCCCCATCGCGAAAAGATAACCCTGCTGCTCACCGAAAAACCGGAGGGGGATTTCAACAAAGAGGTCATCGGTTCTTGGAAAAAAGTGGCCCTGGGCGGGGTTAAGGTCGTTCCCGTCGCGGGCAACCATATCGACCTTTTCGCCGAACCAGAGGTGGAGGCCGTGGCGAAGAAAATTGATGCGAACTGTGTTTAGTACGTTACCTGTATGCCCCACATTGCCGTTGTAGTCCCAAGTCATGGGCGGTATGCATTATGAAACCGGGTAAGACCATGAATACGTTCGAACTTCCGACTAACGAGGTACAGCTATGGCACTGCCGATTTAATCCGCAGCGGGAACATCTCGATACCTTCCTTTCCCTGTTGTCCGACGACGAAAAGAAAAGAGCCGATACATTCAAGTTCAAAATCGATCGGCAGCGATCCATCATGGCAAGAGGGGTGCTTCGCTCGCTGTTGGGAAGCTATCTGCATAGGCATCCCCGTGACCTGCAATTTGGGTATACCGAGTATGGCAAACCTTTTTTGAGGCACGAGCCCAGCCTGCGATTCAACCTGTCCCATTCCCAGGATCGGGCGGTTTTCGCTTTCGTCCGCCATGCCGATATCGGGGTCGATATCGAAAAGATCAATTCGGAGTTTAGGGTAATGGATATCGCCCGGAACTTCTTTTCATCCGATGAAATTTTAGCGCTGGAAGCCCTACCGGAAAAAGAAAGACACGAGGGCTTCTATCGCTGCTGGACGCGGAAGGAATCCTTTATTAAGGCAAAAGGCAGCGGACTCTCCTTTTCCCTGAGGTCGTTTTCGGTCTCCTTACATGTCGATTGCCCCGAGCTCCTGCACACCGCATGGCATCCCTCCGAAAAAAAGGAATGGCAAATGGTTTCCTTCCGTCCCTCCGAAGCGTATCTCGTGGCGCTTTCGGTACGGGGAAATATCCATTCCGTAGTACAGCGGGATTGGAAGGCAACCGACTCCCTCATATAAGGGGACAAGAAAACCGAAAAATTCCCTATTTTTGTTCCGCTTTAGTAATTGGTGCAACATGGGTCAACGCGTATTGTTATCCGAAAAGGAAATCAACATCATACTGCACCGTTTGGCCTGCCAATTGCTCGAAAACCATCTTGATT
>DASSWC010000206.1:0-3909 GCA_035705395.1 Pricia sp.
TGTCAACGATTCTTGGGTAATATCGAATTGACCGTCATCCAGACCAATGGTCAATACGGTTTCCTGATTCAGCCGAATTGATTGCGAGTTAGGATACTGTTCCTGATATTGCCTATAATCCGACGAAATCTGCCCGTACCCGCTATTTACGACCAAAATTATAGCACCAAAAAGCCAAGCAGTTTTATTTCGCATTTGAAAATTCAATGTTATCATTGAAATAGATTTCTTCCTTAAGAACTTCACCCCGTTCATCTACGTGCCTTGAAGTTCCTTCTTTTTTTCCATAGGAATAGTTTGTCTCACTTTTCAGCCCACCACTTTCAAAGTATTCCCTGGCTAAGCCATGTCTGGTACCCAGGTGATAGTTTTCCTGGGTCTTAACATTGCCGTTCTCAAAGTATTCCGTTTTGGCTCCGTGATATTCGCCATCCATATATAACATATCATCCAAAAGTTGACCGGAATAATAGTATTGTCGATAGGTGTTGACCAACGCCCCGTTGCGGTATTCCATTTCCCGGGAAATATTTCCGTTATCGTAATAGGCTGTGATTTGTGCGCTCTCATTTTTCAAAGGAATCATGGGCAGTTCTTTGGAATTGCGACCCAAATGGCTATATCCGACGAGACGACCGTGGTTGTAGAACCGTATTAGTTGAAGCTGTCCATCCGGACTGTAGAATTCTTTTCTGCCGTGAAGAACGTCGTCCCCATATTCTGTTCGGGTCTTCACAATACCATTTTCGTAGTAGGAGACCGACACATCTCGAAGTTCGTCCAGAATATAGTAATATTCGCTTTCCCTGTTACCTTCCGGATAAAAGTTTAGGTACTCACCATTTCGATCCCCATTCAGAAAATTAGCTTTTGTCTCTATAACTCCGTTCTCATGAAACCAGGTCCACTCACCATGCATTTGACCGTTTAGATAATTCCCAGTCGCTCTTTTTGTGCCACGAAAATCGAATTGGCTATAAGGACCGTGTTTTACACCGTTGCGATAGGATATTTTAAGATTTGGCTTTTCGTTGTGGTGCTTATACACTAATTCGTAGTCCTGCTTCCCATGGCCATCGTAGTCCACTTTATAGATGACTTTGCCATCCCTATCGAAAGCAATATCTTTTTTAATATCACCGAATTCATAAATGCTCACTCCGCTCTTAATACCCTCATTGTTAAAAAACAATTGTTCGCCGTGGAATTGGCCCTTATGGTAGAAAGTGATTTCGGTGACCTTTCCATTGGGAGCATAACTTCGCCATTCTCCGTGGGCATTGTCGTCTTTATACCAACCTTGACTCTTCATTTTACCGTCTCTATAGTAACTGAGGTAGTATCTTTTTAAGGTGTCTTCTTGGTATTCAGAAATCGACTGAACCTTTCCATTGTTAAAAAATGTTCTATACTTGCCTCTGGGCTTGTCCTCGAGATACTCTCCTTCCTCGGTCAGCACTCCATTTGATGAGAAATATTTCCATAACCCCTTTTTCCCACCTTTTACATCGTACAGACCTTCAGCGGTCTTCACCCCGGAAGGTGAATACCCCTTATAATAAAATTCTCCGCCCTGCTTACGGTTTTCGTCAATAACTGCACCTTCCTTATCGAAGAAGGTATAGGCGATAAACTCTCCTTTACGGTAATTATAGAGGTAATGTAGTTTTCCATCGAAATCATAGAAACGATATTCTCCGTCGATTTCGCCTCCTTGAAAGGTAAAGTCGCTTTGTAGGATGCCATCCGGATAAAACGTTTTCCAACGGCCACTGTAATATCCCTTTTCCACTTGGCCATTTTCCTTAGTGGTTCCATCCGAATAAAAGGTCCGATACTTCCCCTCAAGGTCTCCGTTCGCACTATTGGCCTCGATGGCCACAGTACCGTTCGGATAATAATGGATTTCTGGACCATGTGCCAATCCGTCTTTAAATTCGACTTTTTTACTAACCGCTCCCGTGGGGAAGAATTCCACATGCGTCCCAACAGTCTTACCCCCTTTATATTTTGTTTTTGACTTAGTAAACGCTTCCCCCGTTTCGTGATAGGTAATAAGATTACCATCCAAGCTTCCTGATTTAAAAAACTTTTTCTGTTGAAGTGATCCCTTTTCGTTAAAGTATCTATAAGCTCCGTGAAGACTATCAGTCTTATAGCCGGAATGGATTTTTGTTTGTCCATTATCGTAATAATGCCTATTCTCCCCTTCCAGCTTTCCCTTGACGTAATTGGCTATTTCCCTAATCGCGCCCTGATCATTGTACCAGGTCCACTCCCCATCGCGGGTACCGTCTGGGCTGAAATTGCCCTGTCCGGTTCGCTTACCTTCATCATCAAAGAGGTCCCAAGCCCCGACAAATTGGCCATTCTCCAAATAACCGATTCCTTTCGTGTATCCGTCCTGATAGAAATGGACCTTCCTGCCCGTCGAGCGCACTGTACCGGTTTGGACAAGGTTTACCCATTTTTCTTTGGCTGTGGCCACAAAATCAATGATATCTTCAGTACGCTTTTCCACTATCTTTTTGTATTCCTTGTTTTCGATCGAGTATGCCAAAGTGTAGGTGAAGTCATCGAAGTGTTGTTCGCTTGCGATCCACTGATAAAACGGAACGAAAATATCGTCCCAAAATCCATCATTGCCAGAAAAACTCTTTAATGATTCAATCATTGCATGATTCTGTCTGGTCAAGGCGATATTGATTTCGTTCCCGGTTTCGTAACCTTCTTGTAACGCCAATCTATTGGTGAGAATCAGGTCAATTTCAGCAAAGGCCCCATCATCTTTTGAAATAACAAGATTTGGGTCTTTAATGTTCTCATTTTTAGTTTGAACGATATTGTTCAATGACTGCAATACACCGAAAGCACCGTCTGCATCGGGCTGTAGTAGTAGATACATATTGAATGCCATCAATGCCTGTCCCATTAACTCTTGGCGGTAACAGATATTGCCCAACTGCAAATAAGATTTCGTATAAAGCGGATCAAGAAGGATAACCTTTTTGTATGCCTTGACAGCCTGGTCGATTTTGCCGGACTTTTCAAGGGCGACACCTCTATTATACCAGATTGTTTTGTTCATGGGAAAACGGTGGAGTGCCGAATCACAGACAACGGCGGCCTCCTCCGATTTATCTTGACCTAAAAGGGCAACCACCTTATTGATGTAAAACGAACTATGTACATCCTCACAGGACGCCTCGAGGCCTTCATTAATAACGCTAAGGGCTTCATCATACCTTTTCAGAGCCAAGAGATAATAGGATTTGGAAACCATCACGGAGCAGAAGGTAGAGTCATTTTTGTTAATTCTCTCGAGATGGTCGATTGCCCTGGCATAATCGCCTTTTTCGGCACTTTCAGATACATCCAGATACACCGATTCATGGTCGATGAAGGGGATTTTCTCTTGGGCTAAAGCGAATAGGGAAAAAAGAAGGAGTGGGAACGTAAGTAGGATTTTTTGCATTGGTCAAAGATAGAAAAGCCACGTGCTGTAAAACAATCTTTGTAGGTATTTTCGATGTTTTCGAGGCTATTATCGATTAACAGCTCAGCGTTGTTCGAGTTGGTTCTTTTTTTAAACTCCAATCTACTCCACAATTAAACTTAGCGACCATTTATAAAAAGATTCTTTCCGATTCTTCATCTATTTGAAAAGCTTCTTTCAGAGATAAACTATTATTCTTTGTTATATAGCGATCCTAGGAAAGTCTTTGGTAACTATGGCTTTAATATCAGATTTTGAGACTATTATAAACCATGTTTCATTAAAAGAATAGTCATCGTATTTGGGTTCCATTCTATAGGTCCCGAAGCCTTATTTTAATCAAGAAACCAAACGTCATTTAAGAATCCCGGTTCACTATTATTTCCTCCAATTGACCAAATTCTATTATTAAA
>DASSWC010000207.1:0-10329 GCA_035705395.1 Pricia sp.
GTCGGAAGCGAAAAGGGCGTTCTACGAATACCATTCCTGTATGATGGAACCTTGGGATGGTCCCGCATCGATCCCCTTTACCGACGGAAACTACATCGGGGCCGTTTTGGACCGCAACGGACTCCGTCCCTCCCGATATTCGGTCACAAAGGACGGGTACGTTATCATGTCGTCCGAAACCGGGGTAATGGAAATCGCTCCGGAAAACGTCGAATTGCACGGTCGCCTGGAACCGGGTAAAATGTTCCTGGTCAATATGCAGGAAGGCCGCATCGTGAACGACGAAGAGATCAAGGAAGCTATCGCACTACGCCATCCCTATAAGAAATGGTTGGACGATAATCTGGTACACTTAGGGAACATCCCGTACAACGATTGCCCCCTTTTCCTAGGGGAGGCCCCCCTTGAAAAACGCAAATCGGTCTTCGGCTACACCTTGGAGGATATCAACACCATCATCCTCCCCATGGGAAAAAATGCCAAGGAACCTATCGGATCTATGGGATCGGATACCCCGATCGCGGTACTTTCCGAAAGGCCCCAGCTGATCTACAACTACTTCAAGCAGCTTTTCGCCCAAGTGACCAATCCGCCTTTGGACGGTATCCGCGAAGAGCTTATCACCGATATTAGTCTCACTTTGGGTAGCGACCATAACATCTTCGATTTCTCGGAACTGCACTGCCGCAAATTGAAGATACAGAACCCGGTCATCTCCAAAGAGGATCTGGACAAGATCAAGAATTACGACGCGAGTCCCGATTACAGGGTAGTCTCCATCCCCACCCTCTACGACATCGAAAAAGGGCACAATGGCCTTGAGGATGCGCTGGAAGCTATTTTAAAACAGGCCTCCCAAGAGGCCGACCAGGGCGCCAATATCATCATCCTTTCCGATAGGGGCGTAAACAAACAGCGAGCGCCGATTCCGGCCCTTCTGGCATGTTCATACGTGAACTCAGGCTTGCAATGCATGGGCAAAAGAAATGCACTCAGTATTATCGTCGAATCCGCGGAGCCTCGGGAAGTCCACCACTTTTGCCTGCTTTTCGGATTTGGGGCCAGCGCCATCAATCCGTATCTGGTCAATGAAATTATTGGTGAGCAGATTGAGGAGCACGACATCACGGATTTCACGTTCGAGGAGGCCGTCAAAAACTACAACAAGGCCATCGGCAAGGGAATTTTAAAAGTGATGAACAAAATTGGGATTTCTACCTTGAACTCCTATCGCGGATCGCAATTGTTCGAGTGTATCGGCATCAATACCAAGGTCGTCGAAAAATATTTTCCGAACACGCCGACGCGGATTCAGGGCATCGGGCTGTACCAAATCGAAAAGGAAATCGCAAAACGACACCGAAAGACTTTCTCCAAAAAAGGGGTGGCAGCCACCCTCGACTTGGAAATCGGTGGAGAATACCGTTGGCGAAGGGATGGCGAGAAGCACATGTTCAACCCGCTTTCCGTCGCCAAGCTGCAGAAAGCGGTACGGGGCAATGAGGCGAATACCTATAAGGAATTTGCCGCCATGGTGAACGAGCAGTCCAAAAATCTGATGACCATCAGGGGACTGTTCGAATTCTCGAACTACGATCCCATTCCCTTGGATGAGGTAGAGTCGTGGACCGAAATCGTCAAACGTTTTAAGACGGGGGCGATGTCCTATGGTTCCATCAGCAAGGAGGCCCATGAAAACTTGGCCATCGCCATGAACCGGATCGGCGGTAAGAGCAACTCCGGGGAGGGCGGCGAAGATGCCGATCGCTTTTATAAGAACGCGACCGGTGACTGGCGCAATTCCGCCATCAAACAGGTAGCTTCGGGGCGTTTCGGGGTGACCTCCGATTATTTGACCAATGCGCAGGAGATACAGATTAAAATGGCCCAAGGCGCCAAGCCTGGCGAAGGCGGACAGTTACCTGGCCCCAAAGTGAACCCGGCCATCGCCAAGACCCGGAATTCGACGCCCTATGTGGGATTGATCTCGCCCCCGCCCCATCACGATATTTATTCCATCGAGGACCTATCTCAATTGATTTTCGACCTCAAATCCGCCAACCGAAAGGCCCGGATCAATGTAAAATTGGTATCCGAAGTAGGCGTAGGTACAGTTGCGGCGGGCGTGTCCAAGGCCAAGGCCGATGTGGTTTTGATCTCCGGATTTGACGGGGGAACCGGTGCTTCGCCGTTGACCTCGTTGAAGCATGCGGGACTGCCGTGGGAGCTTGGTATCGCCGAGGCTCAACAGACTTTGGTACTGAACGATTTGCGAAATAGGATCGTGCTGGAATGTGACGGCCAGCTCAAGACCGGCCGCGATGTGGCCGTAGCCTGTCTGTTAGGGGCCGAGGAATTCGGTTTCTCGACCGCCCCACTCGTCGCATCGGGCTGTATCATGATGCGCGTTTGCCATCTAAATACCTGTCCCGTAGGCATCGCAACCCAAAACCCCGAACTTCGCAAAAAGTTCGAGGGAAAGCCCGAGCACGTAGTCAACTATATGTACTTCGTAGCCCAGGAACTCCGGGAAATTATGGCCCAGCTCGGGTTCAGGACTGTTAACGAAATGGTCGGCCAAGTCAAAAAACTCAATCGGAGAAAGGCCATCGAACATTACAAGGCCAAGGGCATTGACCTGACACCGATATTATATCAAGTGGATGTTCCCGCAGGTACCAAATTCTACAATACCCAAAAACAGAAACACAACATCGACCAGTCTATCGAATTCGATATCATCGCAAAGGCCAACCCTTCGCTGTTCCGAAAAGAAAAGTTGACCTTGGACTTTCCGATAAAGAATACGGACCGGGCCGTGGGGGCCATCATCAGTAACGAAATTTCCAAAATATACGGGGCGCAAGGCTTACCAATCAACACCTTAAGGCTGAACTTTACCGGTTCCGCGGGCCAGAGTTTCGGTGCTTTCGCTACCCGGGGCCTGACGATGATCGTCAACGGCAACACCAACGATTACCTCGGCAAGGGCCTTTCAGGCGCCAAACTGGTCGTCAAGGTCCCCGAAGGCTCGACCCTCGTTCCAGAGGATAATGTGATTACCGGGAATGTAACCCTATACGGCGCCACCGCCGGGCGGGCCTATATCAATGGGAAAGCCGGCGAACGCTTCTGCGTGCGCAATTCGGGCGCCAAAGCGGTGGTCGAGGGCATCGGGGACCATGGCTGCGAATACATGACCGGGGGTGTTGCCGTCATACTCGGTGAGGTCGGCCGTAATTTCGGTGCCGGAATGAGCGGAGGTATCGCCTATATTTTCGATGAGAAAAAGACGTTCGAAAAGAATTGCAATACCGAGGCGCTGAATCTATTGGATGTCACCGAAGAGCAAGACGTGAAGCAGCTAAAAGATTTGATTACAAGTCATTACAATTCTACCTTGAGTCCATTGGCCCAGCGGATTTTGGAAAAATGGGAGGACTGCCTGCCGAAGTTCGTGAAGGTATTCCCCGAAGAATACCGGCAGGCGCTAATACGATTGGAAGAAGAGAAATTACTGGCCACAAAGACCATTTGATGTGGATAGAAAAATTAAAATGGCTTAGGTACAGGTTTAGTCTATAAAATTAACCAGACTACAATACTAAAATTCGAGAAATGGGAAAGATAACGGGATTTTTGGAAATCGACAGAAAAGAGGAGGCCTACGCCCCTGTAGAGGAGCGTGTCAAGAATTATAAGGAGTTTACGCAGCCCTTGGAGGAGAAGGATTTAAAAGACCAGGGCGCCCGTTGTATGGATTGCGGCATCCCCTTCTGTCATAGCGGTTGTCCCCTGGGCAACCTGATTCCCGATTTCAACGACGCCGTATACCGCGGCAAATGGGACAAGGCCTCGGAGATTCTTCACGCTACGAACAACTTTCCGGAATTTACGGGAAGATTGTGTCCCGCGCCCTGTGAGGAATCCTGCGTATTGGGCATCAACGCAGACCCAGTCACTATCGAGAACATTGAAAAGAACATCGCCGAGACCGCCTTTAAAAACGGATGGATCAAACCCGAGCCCCCCGAGACCCGTACCGGAAAAAAAGTGGCCGTCATCGGCTCCGGACCTGCGGGATTGGCTGCCGCACAACAGTTGAACCGTGCCGGTCATCTCGTGAGCGTGTTTGAACGGGACGAGAAGCCCGGGGGATTGCTACGCTATGGCATTCCCGATTTCAAGATGGAAAAACATATTATCGATCGCAGGACCCGAATCATGGAGGCGGAAGGTATCGAATTCAAGTTTGGCGCACATGTGGGGAGAGATGTCAATGCCGAGGCGTTGAAAAGCGATTTCGACGCTATCGTTTTGTGTGGCGGTGCAACCGTCCGCAGAAACCTTCCCATCGAAGGGGCCGACTTGAAAGGCGTGGTACAGGCGATGGATTTCCTGCCCCAAAACAACCGAAGGGTCGAAGGCATTACACACTTCGAGAACGAGATATTGGCCACTGGTAAGGATGTCGTCGTTATCGGCGGGGGCGATACCGGATCGGACTGTATCGGTACCTCGTTCCGACAGGGAGCCAAATCCGTATCCAATTTCGAAATCATGCCCATGGCCACCACCGAACGCCCAGAGGGACAGCCCTGGCCGTTTTGGCCTATGCGTCTGCGCACGAGCTCGTCCCATAAGGAAGGGGCCGAACGCTTTTTTAGCATCTCCACCAAACGCTTCGTAGGCGATGAAGACGGAAACTTGACAGGATTGGTAACCTCGGAAGTCGAATGGGTAAAAGATCCCGAAAAGGGTATGAGCCTTAAAGAGGTAAAAGGCACCGAAAAGGAATGGAAATGCGAATTGGCCCTTTTGGCTCTGGGCTTTACCGGTTCCGAAATGAGCATCGCCGAACAATTGGGCCTTGAAGCGGATGGAAGGACCAACATCAAGGCCACCGAAAAAGACTACATGACCAACGTCCCAGGTGTATTTGTGGCCGGAGATCAACGGCGGGGCCAATCCCTTATCGTATGGGCGATATCGGAAGGTCGGGAGGCCGCGCACCACGTGGATGCCTTTTTGATGGGCGAATCCGAACTACCGTTAAAGGGCGAAGGGGATTTGCCTAGGGTGTAGACTACCTCATACGGGCCGAAGGGGCATTTGGCAGAATTTTTTTTTATCTTTCACGGCAAGACGCTGGGGAATTAAGCCCAAAAGCGATTAAACCACATTTTGATCAGATAATGATTGCAAAAAAAATTCAAAAACATTTTGACATTACCCGTACCCGGCTCAATCAGAAAAAAGAACTCCAGAAAATATCGAAACACGGGAATAGCACCCTGAACCAGGTTGTCGCAGCCTTGACAACCGTTAAGAAAGGAGACTTTACCGAAGGGGATCGGCAGGCCTTCCAAAATTGCGAGCACTATAGAACCCGGTTATTACACGATGAAACCCGAATCTCGTACGAAATATTCGGGTCTGACAGATCCGCAAAGGTCATGTATATCTGTAAGAATGCCGCCTCCAGTAAGAAGTGGTGTGAGTTTCTGTATTTTCTCGCCAAAGAAATCCATCCCGAGACCATTCTTGAAATTGGCACCAACCTCGGTATCTCAGGGTGCTACCTCCTCGAAAGTATCAAAAACAGCGACAGCGCCAAACTGGTTACTCTAGAAGGCCTTCCACAGTTGTGCGAAATAGCGGCCGACCAATTTGCCGCCATAGCCCCAGCAGCAAAATATGATATTAGGCAGGGACTATTCGATGTCACCTTCCCACAACTCCTCAAAGAAGAGGTTTCTTTCAATCTTTTTTTCATAGATGGAAACCACCAAAAAGAGCCGACCATTGCCTATTTCAAGGCGCTGAAGGATACCATAAATTCCCCTGCCGTTTTCGTTTTTGATGACGTTAATTGGAGCACCGAGATGCAGGATGCCTGGGAGGTGATCAAAAATGATAGCGACGTCAACTTTGCGTTGGACCTTTACAAACAGGGCATTGTAATCATCGATACACACGCAACCGCAAAAAACGTATTCTTTAAACTGCATCTGGGGTATTGATGATGTGCTCTTTCGATCTCGGTCAATGGAATCCCGATTATGGGGCTGCCGTTTGCAAAAACTGAAATGCACATCCGCCATGGAAAAATTCGAAAAAATATGAAGGAATATAAAAACCGTACCTGTTTGGCCGTATCGCTGTTCTTCACCACCGTTACCCTATCCGCAGGCATTTCGGACATCGATACGGTAAAGGAAAGAGTGGTTGGCAATATGCTGAAATCCCCCGCCAGCGATTCGGAAATTGAATCCCTGCTCGAAACACAGAATACGGACGGTACTTGGCCCGGAATCGATTATGAAGACGTTTCGCGTGAAGGGTTCCGCCATATGGCGCATTTGGACAATATGGTTACCCTTGCGCGCGCGTACAGGAGCAGGTCGTCGAAATTCCATAAAAAGCGCAAACTAAGGGAGGCCGTAGCCGTGGCCCTTAAACATTGGGTAGAACACGATTACCTATCCGACAACTGGTGGCACAACCAAATCGGTACGCCCAACGCCCTGGTTACCCTCATGCTGATTATGGGAAATGAACTCCCCTCAGAATCGGTGCAAAAGGCACAAAAAATGATCGGCAGGGCAAATATCGATGCCCCAGGTGCCCGGCCCGGCGGCGATCGTATAAAAATTGCAGGTATCGAGGCAAAGAATATGCTTTTTCTCGACAAGCAAGAGCGATTTGCCACGCTCATGAACGTCATCGAAAAAGAAATCAAATACGTAACGCACAACGGTATGGAATATGGATATGGCTACCGGGATGAACAAGGCGGATTTCAAAACCGTTCCGCCGGGGGGCGGGGCATTCAATACGATAATAGTTTCCATCACCGCAGCGATGGCGTAAACAACACCCTTTCGTATGGTCTGGGTTATGCGAAAGCCTTTGCCGAATGGGCGGCATATACTGCAGGCACATCATATGCTTTTGCAGAGGTACCCCTGGCGCTTCTAACCGATTACTTTTTGGACGGAATCTGCAAGATGTCGGTGTACGGAAAATATCCGGATGCCGGCGCAAAAAACAGGAGCATCAGTCGCCCAGGGAGCCTCCACGCTTACGATTCGGACATTCCGAAATACCTACTGAAAGCTTCCGGCTATCGAAGCGACGAACTCCGGAAAATTTTGGATATACGAAGCGAAAAAAGCGAACCGACCCTATCGCATGCTACCTTTTATTGGAATTCCGAACATTTTTCATTCCAGCGGCCTGATTTTTTTACCTCGGTTCGCATGTATTCGACCCGGACCCACAATATGGAATACCCCTACAACAGTGAGGGATTGTTAAACCATTACAGGGGCGACGGTGCAAACCACATTTTCCGTTCCGGAGAGGAGTACGACAATATATGGCCGGTTTACGATTACCGAAAAATACCGGGAGCCACTATTGTTCAAAAAGATAATATGCCCCCGCCCGAGGAAATCAGAAAATTGGGACGGACCGATTTTGTAGGTGCCGTAACCGATGGAAAATACGGTGCTGCCGCATTCGATTTTAAAAGCCTGCACGATACGGTCGCCGCCAGAAAAGCATGGTTCTTCTTCGATGAGGAATATGTCGCTTTGGGAGCCGGTATTTCCTACGGGAATGAAGTGCCTGTGGCAACCACCTTGAACCAATGCCTGCTCCGGGGTGAAGTTGCACTTTCCAAGAATAACACGGTTCGCGAAATCGAAAGGGGCGAAAAGGAGTATCGCGACCTGGATTGGGTCTTTCAGGACGGCATAGGGTACGTATTTCCGAATCCGACCTCGGTATTCGTCAAAAACAACCAGGTGACGGGTTCCTGGAGAAGGGTCAACAAACAAACCGATTCCCCAGAAGAAAAGATTGAACAGGATGTATTTAAGCTATGGATCGACCATGGCGAAAGTCCGACCGATGCCTCCTACGAATATATCGTTGTTCCCGCAACCTCTGTTGAAAAATTGGAAGAGGGCCATTCACGGAAAAACGTGGATATTCTATCCAATACCCCTGACATACAAGCCGTAGTACACAAGAAACTGAACATTTATCAGATAATTTTCTATAAAGCGGGAGCAATCTCCCTTTCCAAAAATCTTAACCTGGTTTCCGACAGTCCGGGCATCGTGATGCTCAAAACGGATGGCGAAAACATACAATCGATTTCGGTATCCGATCCCAATCGGGAATTGGTCAAAATGCATCTTTCCATCTCCGATAGGATAGAAAAGAGGGAAGACGGCTTTAGCGCAATCTGGGATTCCAGTGAAAAGGTTTCGAACTTAAGCATTGCAATGCCCCAAGGCGTCTATGCGGGCAAAAGCATAACCATAGATCTCTAAGCGGGTTGGTTGGTATTGGCAGCGCAGTTTTGTATGATAGGCGTATATGACCATGCCACCAGCAGCGACGGTAATACATGGAGGGACGATAAAAAATTGGCGGGAATAAAAGAACCGGGGACCGAATTTAGCGGTCACTATCAAGTTTCGGGAATTCTGGGAAACCGCATTGTGACCTTTTTTAATCGACACCCCAACGGCGATGTGGACAAAAGGACCGATCTATATTATTTGGAAACCAGTGACTTTGGCAAAACATGGCAAGACGCCGCGGGCAAGCAACTAAACGTTCCGCTTTCGGAAGTGGATCCCGGTCGCATTATCGATTATGCCGCCCAAAGCAGGAACGTCTATCTTAAGGACGTAAATTTCGACAAATTTGGAAATCCCCTATGTCTCTACCTTACCAGTAAGAGCCATAAACCGGGTCCGGAAGGAGGGGACAGGGAGTGGAAAATCGCCCAATGGAAAAATGGGGATTGGGTAATCAGGTCGGTAACCACCTCGGATCATAACTACGATATGGGAAGTCTGTATATTGACGGCGACTTGTGGAAAGTAGTCGCGCCCATTGGTCGCGGCCCGCAACTTACTATATGGATTAATCCCAAGGTTTCTTACTTATTTTGACAAAAAAGAAAGGCAGCTATTGTGATTTTGAAATTTATTTTATATTCTTGTTCTTGTTAATGAAACCTTAAAAAATGGAAAATCGCTTAAAAATTCGGACGTCGGCGGTCTGGATATTACTACTCGTTGTTGCACTGTACCCGATATCGGCCCATGCAAAACCCGAACCGACCCATACTTTTTCCTATGACTTTCAATCGACGGTTACCGGTACCGTAACCGATGGGGACGGTATTCCATTAGCCGGTGCCAGTGTCGTCGTCAAAGGCTCCCAAACCGGGGCTGTAACCGATTTTGACGGCAATTATTCCATTGAAGTGGGCGCTGATGGAATTTTAGTATTCAGCTATGTCGGTTTTAAAACCACGGAAATCGCCGTTGACGGCCAATCCACGGTCAACGCCTCTCTGTCCGTAGATGCCGGTCAATTGGACGAAGTCGTAGTGGTCGGGTACGGCACCCAGAAAAAGAAAAATCTGACCGGTTCGGTCGGTATCGCAGATGCCGAACGTCTGGAAAACCGACCCATTACCTCCGTGGGGCAAGGTCTGCAAGGGGTAGTACCCAACCTTAATATCTCCATAAGAAATGGGGATCCGACCCGATCGGCCGAGTTTAATATTAGGGGATTTGAATCCATCAACGGGGGTAGCCCCCTGATCCTGGTCGACGGGGTACCGATGGATTTAGAACGTATTAACCCGAATGACATTGCTAGCGTAACGGTGCTTAAGGATGCTTCAGCTGCAGCCGTTTATGGGGCTCGGGGCGCCTTCGGGGTCATTCTGGTAGAGACTAAAGAAGGTGAAATTGGAAAGACGAATATCACCTTTAGTGCCCAACAATCGTATGCATCCCCTATATTTCATATGGATCCCGTAAAAAATCCGTATGATATCGTCAACTTTTGGAATAGGGCGAGCACGCGTACCAACGGACAGCCAAGGTACGATGAAGCCTATGTCGAAGGAACAAGACGATGGGTCCAAAACCCCACTTTTGAAAATGCGTGGGACGTAGTCAACGGCAATTTAAGATTCTATGGTAGCAATGATTACATTAATCGCTCTATTACCGATTTTGCACCACAAACCACTTATGATTACAGCATCAGCGGAGCCACCGAAAAAGCGTCCTACTACGTATCTTTCGGTTATCTTAACAAAGATGGGTATATCAATAATAGGGATAAGAACGAAAAGTTCAAGCGCTACAATGTTCTGATGAAGACGGACTATAAGGTGAACGATTGGTTCAGTCTCGATTCAAAAGTAGTGTTCAACGCCCAAAACAGCGACAAGCCCCATTTCTACAATTGGGACGTTAATATCAATTCCGTAGCGCGGGTAACAGC
>DASSWC010000208.1:0-3016 GCA_035705395.1 Pricia sp.
GCTTTAAAGATTATCGTCGGGTGCTGGTAGACGATTTGGTCTATAACGGTTTGGGGGACGGGTCTCACGAATTGACCGTCACCGCTACCGACCTGGACGGCAAATCGACGTCCGCTACGGTCAATTTTTCCAAAGAACCACCCTATGTTTCCCAATATGAAGGAGAGATCTTATACATGCCTTTTGATGGCGATTATGTGGATCTCATCAGTTTTGAAACGGCAACGGAAGTAGGGGAGCCAGGCTTCGTCGAGGAGGAAGCCAGCCTAAAAGGTGCCGGTGCCTATGCAGGTGCCGAGGAATCTTACCTAACATTTCCTGGCGATCGCTTCCAAAATGGTGAATTCAGTGCTATTTTCTGGCTCAAAATCAATGCGGTACCCGACCGGGCCGGTATCTTGGTCATGAGTCCTCCCTTGATTGGTGGAACCAACAACGATCTCAACAAAGGCTTTCGGTTCTTTCGCGAAAACGCCGGAGGTATGCAACGTTTTATATTAAATGCGGGTTCAGGAGATGCAAATACCAGTTTGGCAGGATGGGAAGTAGCCGATGTTGATCCAAACACCGATGAATGGGTTAATCTGGCGTTTACTATTTCCGCAACCGAAACCAAGGTATATATTGACGGTCAATTGGTACGGGAAGATCCGTTGGATGGCATTGACTGGACCGATTGCAATATACTTTCGATCATGTCTGGCGCCCCTAACTTCACACAATGGAATCATCTGTCGGATCAAAGTTTTATGGATGAACTCAGAATATTCGATAGGGCAATCTCCCAAGAGGAAGTACAACAGATAATGGCCGATGATTCTGGCGAATTCGTTTCTTCCTATACGCCTACCTTCGATGGTGAAATGTTCTATATGCCCTTTGACGATGATTATAAGGAACTCTTCAGGGATGTAGCCGTCGAAGCTGTGGGCAATCCCGGGTTTGCAGGGGAAAGTGTTTCGGGTAGTAATGCTTACGCGGGGGCGGCAGATTCCTATTTGACCTTCCCGACAAATGAAATAGGATCTATTACGACTGACGAGTTCAGTGCTACCCTTTGGTACAAAATGAATGCAGATCCCAACAATGGTGGTATATTAACTATAAGCCCTGAAGATACGGAGAATGCGGATTACCCTGGCGTTCAAAATTTGCGCACTAGCGGTTTTAGATTCTTTAGAGAAGGCAACGAAACAAGACAGGTGTTCAAACTGAATGTCGGCACCGGTGATGGTGAAGCTTGGTTTGATGGGCAGGATGCCGCGGCCCTGGATCCCACAACGACTACAGATTGGGTTCATTTGGCGTTTACCATTTCTGACGAAAGTGCCGTAATATACATTAACGGCGAGGTGGTGTCGGAAGGAACTTTCACGGGCATCGACTGGTCTGGTTGCGACCTACTCTCCATTGGATCGGGAGCGCCGCGATTCACTCAGTGGAACCATTTCTCCGACTTGAGTTTTATCGATGAGCTGCGTTTGTACGACAAAGCTTTATCCCAAGAGGAAGTGCAAGCGGTCATGGGGTCGGACCTGTAAAAATCGAACCCGATTTGTTTCTGAATTTAGTTCATCTTTATGAAGTCAATCTTAAGTATAATTTTAATGGCGGTGGCATCCCTTTTCCTGGGATGCAACGGCCAAAAAACCGCCGACAAAAAAAACACCTCCCCCGAGACCGGCGAAACCCGCTCCGATGAGGCGCTCTTGGATACCGTGCAACGCCAAACCTTCAACTACTTCTGGGAGGGAGCAGAACCGAATTCGGGTTTGGCCCGCGAGCGCATCCATATGGACAGTGTGTACCCTACCCACGATAAGGACATTATTACCATCGGAGGCTCCGGTTTTGGTCTTATGGCCATCCTCGTAGGGGTCGAACGTGGCTTTATTACCCGCGAGCAGGCCTTGGAACGCTACGAAAAGTCCGTCGATTTCTTGGCAAAGGCCGACCGCTTCCACGGCGTCTGGCCCCATTGGCTGACCCCCGACGGAAAGATGACGCCCTTCAGCAAAAAGGACAATGGCGGCGACCTGGTAGAAACCGCCTTTTTGGTACAAGGCCTACTCACCGTGATGGAATATTTTAAGGAGGGCAACGGCAGGGAAAAACAATTGGCCGCAAAAATCCAAAAACTTTGGGAGGAAGTGGAATGGGACTGGTATACCCAAGGCGAAGACGTGCTGTATTGGCATTGGTCCCCCGAATATGAATGGGAAATGGACTTTCCCGTGGGCGGCTATAACGAGGCCCTTATCATGTATATCCTAGCGGCCGCATCGCCGACCCATCCCATAGAAAAGGAAGTGTATGAAAAAGGATGGGCCCGAAACGACAGCATCGCGAACGATACGGTCTTCTACGATCTGCCTACGGTCCTCGACCACTACGAAGGGAATGCGGCCCCCGTAGGGCCCCTTTTCTGGGCACACTATTCCTATCTGGGGCTCAATCCGAATGGTCTTACCGACCAGTATGGCGATTATTGGAAACTTGTCCAAAACCACGCCCTGATCCACTACCGACATGCCGTCGACAATCCCGAAAATTACGAAGGCTACGGCGAAAATCTCTGGGGATTGACCTCCAGCTACTCCATGAAAGGCTATGCCGGGCACCGGCCCGATAAAGATCTGGGGGTCATTTCCCCGACCGCTGCACTATCCTCCATGCCCTATACGCCCGATAAGAGCATGGCGTTCTTGCGGCATCTCTATACGGACCTCGACAGTCTGGTGGGCAAATATGGCCCCTACGATGCCTTTAGCCTGGAAAACGACTGGTACGTACCCCGATATCTGGCCATTGACCAAGGGCCGATACCCGTCATGATCGAAAACCATAGAAGCGGATTGTTGTGGAAATGGTTTATGAAAAACGAGGACGTACAAAAGGGATTGGAGAAACTAGGCTTTGAACGGGGCTCCCAGTGATGGTTTCTTGCTTCAAACTAGAGCTTTTTATGCACGCACGGTAAAAGTCGGAAAGTAAGTATTTTAAAAAGCAGACGTGC
>DASSWC010000209.1:0-2902 GCA_035705395.1 Pricia sp.
CGATAACATCAATGTTTTCTATTGCCTTTAGCATAGAGGGGTTGGTCAAATCTACTTTCCCGTCGGTCATGAATTTTGATTGAGAGGGGTATACCAGTAAAAAATTATGCCCTTTGTAATGCTTGTTAAGGTAGTTTGGGATTTCTGCCATGCTTTCTTTGTAAGACAACAGGTTCTTTCTGCTCAGCACGATTACCAGGTTATCGTTGGCCCCTACTTCTTTGGACAGATCTGGAAGACTATCCCAATTCTCGAACACGTGGTATTCTAAACCGATAGGATGTTTCATGTGGATAGCCTTGATGAGTTCGATCGTATGTTTGGTAGCATATATAACAAGTTTTGACCCCGTATTCATTGCCAAGTTCCAAATTTTGGCCAACCAGAACGAAAAGCCGCTTTCATGTTCCGCTCTTTCAGGAATCAAAACGATATGTCTCTTTATAGTGGATATTGGCTGTTGTGGATTATAAACAAAGGTTGTTATGTCGGTCTTTTCGAGAATGCCTTTGGTAAAATCCCCTAAAAACGAATCCGAATCGCTTGTTTTTAAGTGTAGTCCTAAAATTAGGTCCGTACTATTTTCTTCCATTATAACGTTTGTCAGCCCGTGGACCAAATCTAAATCGTAACGCAAGGTAGTTTTCATCTCAACATCTACGGCAGCAGCGATAACCTTAGCTGTTTCAAGTAATTTTCTCGCTCTCTTTTCTTCCTCTAATTGAATACTTTGGTTTCGTATGATATTCAAAGCCTGTAACCCGGTGCGGTTGTGTTTCGATTTTATAAGTATGCTAAAATGGACCAGTTCTTCAATGTTGTCGGGGTTGCTAATGGGAATAAGTATTTTTTCCGCGGCCGGTGCCAAATCGTCATTCGTTTGCTCTTTAACCGCTATCCTATTTGCGCTTTTTTGCGTAGCAAATGAAGCAATGGTGCAGGTAACCAAGATCATGATAATGGTGCCGTTCAATACGCTTTCATTTAGCAATCTAATCGGGTCACCATTTTCGGATTCCCCCAAAATGATATTATATCCTACCAGTACGGCGGCCAAGGTGGCTGCGGCTTGGGCATTCGTAAGTCCAAATATCAACATGCGTTCGTCGCTGTCGAACTTGAAATGTTTTTGGAATATCCAAGCAGCACCAAACTTGGCCAAACAGGCCACAACGCACATAACAGCGGCTACCTTGATGGTTTCTAAATTACTGAACGCCCTGTAATCTATCAGCATTCCAACACCGATCAAAAAGAAAGGAATAAAAATCGCATTTCCCACAAAATCAATTCGGTTCATCAATGGAGAGGTAGTCGGAATGAGGCGGTTTAGCGCCAGCCCCGCCATAAAGGCTCCGATAATAGCCTCTATCCCTGCCATTTGGGAAAGCACGGCACCCAAAAAAACCATGACCAAAACAAAAATATATTGGGACACATTGTCCTTGTACCGTTTAAAAAACCACCTGGCTATGATTGGAAATACGAACGTAATGACCAAAGTGAAGCCGATAAAGGATAGCGACAAAACAATCCAAAAATTACTGTCCATATCCCCGGATGTCATCCCGACCACCACAGCCAAGACCAATAGAGCTAGGACATTGGTAATGAGGGTGCTGCCTACGGAGACATTGACCGCAAGGCTTTTGGCTATCCCCAATTTACTTACAATAGGATACGTAATCAGGGTATGGGAAGCAAACATGCTCGCCAATAATACCGATGTCATCCATGAAAAATTCAAAACATAGACCCCCACCACCGTTCCCAATCCCATAGGTATCAGAAACCCATAAAGTCCCAGCAAGGTGCTTTTTCCGGCGTTCGCCTTAAAATCGTTCATGTCTATTTCAAGACCGGCCAAGAACATTATGTAAAGAAGGCCGGCCGTGCCAGACAAAATAATGCTACTGTCCCTGGCCAACAGATTCAGCCCATTTGGACCGATTATAACTCCGGCGATGATCATTCCCAGAAGATGTGGCAGCTTTACCTTATCAGAAAGGATAGGGATAAGTAGGATAATGGACAGAATGACCAAAAACTTTAATACCGGTTCATCCAAAGGAAGCTGTATTGCACTAATAACCATCATCTTTTAAAATATTAAAAAAAACAAATTTACACATTTTGCGGGAGGCTACGTCCTTATGTATGAAACAACCGAAACGAATAGGAATTCTACTTTTCTTGATGCCGAACCATCAACAAAAGCCAAAACGCCGTTGTAAAAAGTGAAGCTTTTAGTACTTTTAGGATCCTTACAAATAATTAATGATTCTGTACCCTATCGAAGCCGGAAATTTCAAGCTCGACGGCGGCGCCATGTTCGGTGTGGTGCCCAAAAGTCTGTGGCAACGAACGAATCCGGCGGACACCAACAACATGATCGACATGGCCGCACGGTGTTTGCTGATCGAAGAGGGAGATCGGTTGATCTTGATCGACACGGGCCTGGGCCATAAACAATCCGATACATTTTTCGGATATTATTACCGCTGGGGGGATTTCTCGCTGGATGCCTCCCTGGCCGAACACGGCTTTCATCGGGATGAGGTGACCGACGTTTTCCTGACCCATCTGCATTTTGACCATTGCGGGGGATGCATTCAATGGAACAAGGACCGCACGGGATACGAACCCGCCTTCAAGAATGCCAATTTCTGGACGAACGCGGACCATTGGGATTGGGCCACCCACCCGAATGCCCGCGAAAAGGCATCCTTTTTAAAGGAGAACCTATTGCCCATGGAGCAAAGTGGGCAGCTGAAGTTCCTGGGCCTGGCTCACAAGCCTCAAGGGGCCAGAAAGGTGCCCGCAAAGGCAGTAAGGCCGTTCGTGGAAACATCCGAATTCGGGTTCGGCATTCTTTTTGTAGACGGGCATACCGACAAGCAGA
>DASSWC010000210.1:0-7525 GCA_035705395.1 Pricia sp.
TGGTAAAGGGTTTGGTCAGGTAATCCGTAGCGCCCGATTTGATAGTTTCCAGTGCTCCATCTACCGAAGGATACCCGGTAATGACCAGTTTAGGGATTTCCGGATAGTGATCATCGGCGAACTTGACTAGCTGAAGTCCATCGATCTCGGGCATTCGAATGTCCGTAATGAGCAAGTCAATAAACGTATCCTTTAGAATCTGCACGGCTTCTTTGACCGAAACGGCCTTGTACGTATGATAATCAAGCGATTGCAGATGTCGCTGCAGGAGTTCCAGAATATTGATATCGTCGTCGACCAATAGAATGTTCTCCTTTCGCAGTGCCATGGTTACAATTTAGGGAAATCAACGGTAAAAACTGCTCCTTTTGGTCGATTTGGCCGGTAGGATATGCTTCCCCTGTGGCTGCTGATGATACCATGTACCGCGCTAAGGCCGAGGCCGGAACCTTCTCCCATCGGTTTCGTCGTAAAGAAAGGTTCGAAAACCTTATCCTCGTTTTCGGGGGGAATACCCGGCCCCTCGTCAGAAATGCGGAGTTGTACTGTATTGACTTTCGTTTCGACGGCCACCTTTATAGTTCCTCCCTCGGGAGAAAAGTAAACGGCGTTCATAATGAGATTAAAAAGCACTTGGGTCAATTGCACGGTATCCGCACGGAGTTCAATGTTTTCATCATTGAACGACAGCTTTAGGTTGATTTTTTTCTTTTGCAAGGAGGGCCCCAGAAGTTTCGATACGTTTTTGACCACAGGTATTACTGCTACCGTCTTCATGTGTTGGGGCATCTCACAGGCAAAGAACATCAGTTTCTTGACCACCTCACGGCTGAATATGGCATTATCAACAATTTTTTCCAAGTCCCTTAACGTCTCTTTATCGGTTGTCCGCTCATTTAGCAGTTCGGTAAAACCCAAAATATTCGCCAGGGGCGTATTCAGTTCGTGGGCGATGCCTGCCGTTATTTCGCCCAGTATATGAAGGCGGTCGGCGCGCTCTACCTGCCGCTTAATGGCCGCTTCACTATCGTGTACCTGTTTTCGTTCCAATAGATTGCCGACCGCCAGTGCCACATTCTCCAACAGTTGTTGCTCTTCCTCCAAAAAGTCCGATTTTTCATACTTGTTTTTTGGATATCCGATCTTGATGCAACCTTCCACTTGGTTAAAAACGCGTATTTCGGATTGGATAACAACCATGTCAGCCTTAAAACCGTCGGTTTGGATGCGGTATTCCCCGCTTTCCAACAGGATCTCGGTATCTTGTACAAATTGCCATGCCTTTTTCAGGCAATGGGTTATGGCCTCCAGGGAAGTTTCAAGTTGGTCGTAGTCGGAGTTTACGATGATCGAAGTGACCTCATAGAGGCAGGTCAGCTCTTTGATGCGCTCCTTTAATTTGTCTTCGGTGGTGACCATTGTAGTACAACATTCTAAATGAAAATCGCCGGGTACCCAATTTGCAGGGTACCCGGCGATAAAGATACTTCGTAGATTCTGCCGAACCTTTATTTTAACAGTCGGTAATGGAAACTGCCGGTACTGGAAACAGTCGGTAACGGAAATGTTTTTGTTTACCGCGTGCAATCTGCGGTCCACGTTTCACCGTCCCTCGTATAGGCGATGTCGAGTTTTTCGGCGTCGATCCGAACGGTGCCCGTACCGTCATCGCCTATCAGGACCAGCACATTTTGATCTTCTTCCATTTCAAGGCCGGTAAGACTTGGAATGCTATTGGAAAAATCAAAACGATAATTATCGTCTACCTTTACAACGGTAACCCGGCCATCCTCGGTAGTAATATCGGTATCGCTACCATCTTCTGTATACCCTATTGTTCCGTTGTACGTACCTACAAAAAGATTATTGTCCGCGGGATCGTCATCATCACTGCATGAAACAGTAACCACGAAGGCCAATAAGAGCAAGCTCGAAATTTTAAAAAATGTTTTCATCGTCTTCATAATTTTTCAAATTGTTTTTCGCCCGTATAAGGGCATTTGTTAATTCATGTCATCACATGGACACCTATTATCTGAGCGAATATTTTCCCTCAGACTGCAAAGTTCGGCGTTTTAAAAAAATCGGTCGTGCGGTTTTCAATCGAAAATTGACATAAAAAATTTAAAAAAGTTTTGGAATGTTTTTTTGGATTTTTTTAGGCCTGGGCAGTGCTAACCCGATAACCGTCCGACGCGAACTGACTATTTTGTTTATATTAGCAACATGCTCTCCAAAAAGACAAAATACGGCCTAAAGGCCCTAACGTATCTGGCCTCTCAAGCGAAAAACAGCCCGGTACAGATCGCGGAAATCGCGGAACAAGAAAATATTTCCCAAAAATTTCTCGAAAGCATCCTGCTTTCCCTACGCAAAACGGGATTTTTGGGTTCCAAAAAAGGAAAGGGTGGGGGCTACTACCTGATTAAGGACCCGGAGGATATCCTAATGACCGATGTCATGCGTATTCTCGAAGGTCCTATTGCCATGGTCCCCTGCGTCAGCCTCAATTTTTATGAAAAGTGTGCGGACTGTCCCGATGAGGCCACCTGTTCTGTCAACAAACTGATGCTCATGGTCCGGGATGCCAACTTAGAGGTCTATCGTAATAACACGCTGGCCGATCTGATCCGTTCTTAGGCATTATCAATCCCCATTCCATCCCCTTTGTTTGAGGTTCTGAGAGGCCATCACCCTTAAAAAATTCCTAATCCCATGAAAAATCCATAATAATATCCTATCCTTTTTATAAATCCATTAAATCTATAGGATAAAAGTAATTTCTTTGGATTTTTTTGGATTCAAATAATATTTTTACCCTATTTTTGTTTACTCTATTAAGTTGATGGGATAATTAGATTGTATGAACCATGATCTTGGACCAGATTTTAGGTAAGGGCGTATCGAAGAAAAAATATGCAGAGGACAAAAAGTCGGAGCGCCCCGTCCGCAGTATCGTCAAAGCGGTGAGTTGGCGGACGATAGGTACCTTGGATACCTTGTTGATATCCTATATACTCACGGGCAAATTGGTCATAGCGGCATCCATCGCATCCGTTGACTTTGTGACCAAGATGTTCCTGTACTTTTTCCACGAACGTATCTGGAACACTATTAGCTGGGGCAAATAAAATTGAAGCATATGGCATTTTCACAAGAAGCAATCCAAAGACTGAATATCCAGCTCAAGGGTATTCCACCCGAAGAGATTATTTCCTGGGCGATCAAGCAAGCGCACAACCCTGTAGTCACGACTAATTTCCGACCGTACGAGGTGGCGATCTTGTATGCCATTTCCGAGGTCAAGCACAACATACCCGTAGTTTGGTGCGATACGGGCTATAACACGCCCAACACCTATAAACATGCCGAGGAGCTGATCAAAAGGTTGAAGCTGAACATCGATCTGTACGTTCCCCGGCAGACCACGGCACATCGAGATAGCGTTATGGGAATCCCCCAGATCGACGATCCGAGGCATGCCGAGTTTACCGAACAGGTCAAATTGGAGCCTTTTCGAAGGGCCATGGCGACGCACCGGCCCGATGTATGGTTTACCAACCTGAGAAAGGGACAGACCGTGCTTCGGGATTCCCTGGATATCTTGAGTCTCAGTAAGGACGGAGTTCTTAAAGTGAGTCCCTTTTACTATTGGAGCGATACCCAGCTCGATGCCTATTTAAAGGAACACAATTTACCCAACGAACCTAAATATTTCGATCCCACAAAGGTTCTGGAGAACCGGGAATGCGGATTGCACACGTAACATAAGACCGCTTCATTGCTGGATTCAAGAACCAAGATTAAAACATGTTTATGACTAAGGATACCTCACACATCAACGCCCTCGAAAACGAGTCCGTCTACATTTTTCGCGAGGTGGCGGCGCAGTTCGAACGTCCGGTGCTGCTGTTCTCCGGGGGAAAGGATTCCATTACTTTGGTGCGCTTGGCGCAAAAGGCCTTTTGGCCGGCGAAAATTCCCTTTCCCCTGATGCATATCGATACCGGCCATAATTTTCCGGAAACGATTGCGTTTCGGGACCGATTGGTCGAGGAATTGGGATTGGAGCTTATCGTGCGGAACGTACAGGATTCCATCGATCAGGGCAAGGTCAAGGAAGAATCGGGAAGATATTCCAGTAGGAATTCCCTTCAAACCACCACCTTGCTGGATGCCATCGAGGAGTTCAAGTTCGATGCCTGTATCGGCGGTGCAAGAAGGGACGAGGAAAAGGCCCGTGCCAAGGAACGTATTTTCTCCGTCCGTGACGATTTCGGGCAATGGGACGAACGGAACCAGCGTCCCGAACTCTTCGATATGTTGAACGGCCAGATCGAAATGGGACAGAACGTTCGTGTATTTCCGATTTCCAACTGGACGGAGCTCGATGTTTGGTCCTATATCAAGGAGGAAGAAATTGAAATCCCATCCATATATTTTGCCCACAAACGCAAGGTTTTTATGAGGGACGGGCTAATTTGGTCCCATTCCGATTTCGTCTACCAGGAAGAAGACGAAGAGGTATTGGAACGCATGGTGCGCTTTAGGACGGTGGGGGACATGAGCTGTACCGCGGCCGTGTTCTCCGAAGCCTCGGACATCGAATCCGTCGTCGCCGAGATCCGCGATTCCACCATCTCCGAACGCGGTGCCCGGATCGATGACAAACGCTCCGAAGCAGCCATGGAGAAACGGAAGCAACAGGGCTATTTTTGAATTGGCGGCAGGCAACCAGCAGTGAACCGCAAGCGGTGAAAAGGGAACGGTGAGCGGTATTAACAGAAAAAGATAAGCAGAAGATAAAAATGGAAGTTTTAAAAATAGCGACGGCAGGTAGTGTAGACGACGGCAAGAGTACCTTGATCGGTAGGTTGCTGTACGACACGAAATCGCTGACGACCGACAAACTGGAGGCCATCGAAAAAAGAAGCAGGAAAAACGGCTATGACTACCTCGATTTTTCCTTGGCGACGGACGGACTGGTGGCCGAGCGCGAGCAAGGCATTACCATCGACGTGGCCCACATCTATTTTTCCACCCGGAAAAAAAGTTATATCATCGCCGATACGCCGGGCCATGTGGAGTATACCCGGAACATGGTCACGGGAGCCTCTACCTCCCAAGCGGCCATCATTCTGATCGATGCCCGAAAGGGAGTTATCGAACAGACCCACCGGCATTTTTTTATCAACAACCTGCTCCGCATCAAAGAAGTGGTCGTAGCGATCAATAAGATGGATCTAGTGGATTTTTCGGAGGTAAGCTACAATGAAATCAAGGCGGATTTCGAAAAGCTTATGGCCAAACGCGACTATGCCGAACAGAAAATCACCTTTATCCCCGTGAGTGCGCTCAAGGGGGATAATATAGTCAACCGATCTCAAAAAATGCCCTGGTACGGGGGCGAAACCTTGCTCGAGCATTTGGAAGGCCTCGATCTGGCGGCCGTTTCAAATGTAGGCACCCCACGTTTTCCGGTGCAGTACGTCATCCGCCCAAAAACGGATGAACATCACGATTTCAGGGGCTTTGCCGGAAAGGTCTACGGGGGGGAACTGAGCGTCGGGGACGATGTCGTGGCCCTTCCATCCCAGACCCGATCCAAGATTAAGGAAATCTATTTCCATGATAAAAAGTATCAAACCGCCTCCAGGCGTTCCTCGGTTACCATAACCCTCGAAGACGAAATCAACCTCAGCCGGGGCGACATGTTGGTCAAGGCCAATGACCTGCCCACCATCGAGAGGCAGTTTACCGCAACGGTATCCTGGATGGATTCCGAAAACCTGGTTCCCGGTAAGAAATATACGGTGCAGCACGGGGTCAACAAGGTGTTGGCCAAGGTTGATAGGATCAATCATAAGATCCATCCCGATTATTCCGGGGTGGATGCTACCGCTGACCGGTTGGGGATGAACGATATCGCCGAGGTCAGCTTTAAGCTCAACAAACCGATTTTTTACGACAAGTTTAAAAACCACCGTACGAATGGTTCGTTCATATTGATCGATACGCAGTCCAACCATACGGTCGGGGCGGGGTTCATCAGTTAAATTTAAAAACAATGCAAAGTTTCCGGACAGAACTCGAAAATCCCGTAGTCGAAAGGGACATCCTCGACTTGGAAAAGAAAATACACCAGTTCAAGAACGGCAATCTCGACGAGGAGAAATTCCGGAGCCTTCGTTTGGCCCGTGGCATCTACGGCCAACGTCAACCGGGAGTGCAGATGGTGCGTATCAAACTGCCTTATGGTAAAGTGACCTCGGAGCAGTTGCGGCGCATTTGTGATGTATCCGATGAATATTCCACCGGCCGATTGCACATCACCACCCGACAGGATATCCAGATCCATTATGTGGATATTGCCCGTACGCCCGCACTGTGGTCGCAGTTGGAAGAGGATAAGATAACCATCCGGGAGGCTTGCGGAAACACGGTGCGTAACGTAACGGCCAGCGAGACCGCCGGGATAGATGTCGACGAGCCTTTCGATGTATCGCCCTACGCCCAGGCCCTGTTCGAATATTTTCTGCGGAACCCCATCAGCCAAGAAATGGGCCGTAAGTTTAAGGTGTCCTTTTCTGCCAGTGATGCGGATACGGGCCTGTCCTACATGCACGATCTCGGGTTTATTGCCAAAGTACAGAACGGCGCAAGAGGATTTAAAGTGTTGCTCGGTGGAGGATTGGGTTCGCAGCCCCGGCATGCCGACGTGCTTTTTGAGTTTCTTCCCTCGGATAAAATTATTCCCTTGATGGATGGCGTGGTACGCGTTTTCGACCGGTACGGCGAACGTAAGAGTCGCGCTAAGGCCCGGATGAAATTTTTGATCAAGGATATCGGTCTGGACGGATTCAAGACGTTGTTACAGGAAGAACAAAATGCGGTTCCGTACGAGACTTTCCCCATCGATGCGGAGGCCTATCCCAAGGTGCGACTATCCGAAACGCAAGCCCCCAAAGTCCATGTTTCGGAGGTGGAAACATTCGAAAAATGGAAGGCCACCAACCTCGTTCCCCAAAAGCAAGAGGACTACATGGCCATAGGCATCAAGATTTTGCTAGGCGATTTTTATACGGACAAGGCCCGTCTGCTGGCTGATCTGGTCGAAAAATACGCCGGCGGGGAAATCCGCCTCACCCTACGCCAGAATATTTTGGTACCTTATGTCAAGAAAGAAGCCCTTTCTTTCTTTTATACCGAACTGCAGAAACTGGGGTTTACCGAAATCGGCTATAACAGGGCAGTGGACATTACCGCCTGCCCCGGAACGGATACCTGTAACCTCGGAATCGCCAGCAGCACGGGCATAGCCGACGAACTCGAACGGGTTATCAAATCTGAATATCCGCACTTTATCGACAATAACGACGTAATCATCAAAATCAGTGGTTGTATGAACGCCTGTGGGCAGCATAATATGGCCCACATCGGCTTTCAGGGCATGAGCGTCCGTACCAAGGACAAATTGGTAGCCCCGGCGCTTCAGGTATTGCTCGGCGGGCAGAACGATGGCAAC
>DASSWC010000211.1:0-5684 GCA_035705395.1 Pricia sp.
GAGGCGCTTCCGCGCGTTAAAATGTTTCTTCTCGAACCAAATCCATGACTAAAAGAAGGAAGTTTCTAGCTTCTGCGCTGGGGCTGGCCGCTACCGCTTGCGTACCGCGAATGGGTTGGGCACGCACGGCCCAGCCCGAAATATTCCAACGAATTTTCCCAAAACGATTACAAAGAGGGGATACCATTGGTCTTATCGCCCCGGGATATGCCATTAAAGTGGATGTGCTCGACGAGGCCAAAACGGCCCTCAAAGCCATGGGTTTCAAACCCTACCACACAAACCGGATAGTTGGAAACTACGGCTATTTTAGCAACACGGATTTCGAAAGGGCACAAGACCTCGACGAAATGTTCGCCGATCCGAAAATTGCCGGTATTCTATGCGCTCGCGGTGGATACGGCTGCACTAGAATCCTTTCCCTGATCGATTTCGGCAACATCAAAAAATACCCCAAAGCCCTGATCGGCTTTAGCGATGTGACCGCATTGCTGAACGGCATTTATAAAAAAACGGGACTTATTGGCTTTCACGGCCCCGTCGGTAGTACCCTGAGCGACCCCTATAGTATGAAACAACTGCGTCAGGTAGTTATGAATCCATCGGATACCCTGACCATCAATAATAAGTACCCATTGGATTTTATCCTAAAGACCAATCCCGAATACGAGCGCTATACCATCACCCAGGGTATGGCCACCGGAAAATTGGTCGGCGGCAGCCTTACCCTTATCTGTGCTCTCATCGGCACACCTTTTGAAATCGATTTTACCGATGCGATAGTCTGTATCGAAGATGTTGAGGAGGCCCCCTACCGCATCGATCGGATGTTGACCCAATTGATCGGGGGTGAAACCTTTAGAAAAGCGGCCGGTATTGTCTTCGGGGTCTGTGCGGGGTGCAATGAAGCTACGAATCCCAATTCGTTCTCATTGAAAGAGGTCATCCTAGATCGCATACAGCCGTTGCATATCCCTGCGGTCTACGGCATGAGCTTTGGGCACATCGAACACAGTTTCACCTTTCCTATAGGGATCAACGCCAAACTCGACACCCAAAGGATGCGTTTGCAGCTTTTAGAGAAAACCGTAATGTAACCGGACGCTTTTGGGATCAACGCTAAACCCGACACCCAAAGGATGCGCTTGCAGCTTTTAGAGAAACCCGTAATGTAACCGGACGCTTTTGGGATGCTTCCCTTTCACAACAAAATCGCAAAAAAGCCGTTCTAGAATCTGTTTTAGACCGAAAGTCGCTTATAAACGGATGTATAAATATGGGATTCAAGAAAATAAATCAATGGCTACCCCTTTTTTTAGGTGCGCTTGCCATGTACACGGCGCACTCGCAGGAAGGCTTTAAAATCGGTGCCCAGGCCGGCCTGCCGTTAGGCGAATACAACGATAGGATCGGCGTTGTCGTCGGGGCCGACATGGGATATTCATGGGCGCCGGGCAAAGTAGTGGACTTAGGGATCAAAGCCGGATTTATCCATGGGTTTGCCGAGCGGTTCAACGTGGGAACGGTACGTATAAAACTCCCAAGTATCCAATTTGCCCCGATGGCCGCAACCTTGCGGATATGGCCCACCCGTTCGTTTTCCTTCGGGGGCGAAGTGGGGCATGCCTTTGGCCTTAATGAGGGCAATGAAGGTGGATTCTACTATCGGCCCCAAATCGGATTTCAAACCGGCCCACAGTCGGAACTGAACCTCTCCTATACCGCAATTGATCACGACAACGAGACTTGGTCGACTGTGACCCTTGGTTATGTCTATACGTTTTTATCGGCGAGACACTTTAGATAAAATATTCGGGGGGGATTTAAAGTAAAGCAAATACGGCTTTGCGAAAAACTCCCAATATGTGTGATTGGAACTTTCTGTAAAAGATCAATCCCTTAAAGGCGCCAAATACTTCTTGTCCACATAAAACGTGGCAAATGGCAATAGGGAAGCCACTAAAAGGATAAACCCCTTCTTAAACCCCCATTGTTTTGTTCTCCAAAAAACCAAGGCCAAAACAACGTAGGCGATAAACAGTACACCGTGGGCATACCCCACATATTTGTTCGGCATCGGAATATCTGCCATATATTTCAAGGGCATGGTTACCGCAAAAAGTGCAAGATAGGAAATGCCTTCAAGGATGGCAGTAGTTCTGAAAAGTGTGAGCATTACTTCAAAAGTTTAGAGATGGATTACCTCATCATAGGCAGCCGCCACGGCCTCCATCACAGCTTCACTCATGGTGGGGTGCGGGTGCACTGCCTTTAGTATTTCGTGACCCGTTGTCTCCAGTTTACGGGCGACCACGGCCTCGGCGATCATATCGGTAACGCCAACGCCGATCATATGACAGCCCAGCCATTCCCCGTACTTGGCGTCGAAAATGACCTTTACAAAACCATCGGGAGTGCCTGCCGCCTTTGCTTTTCCGCTTGCGGAAAAGGGAAATTTTCCTACTTTGATATCCATTCCCTTTTCTTTCGCCTGTTTTTCGGTGAGACCTACCGAGGCCACTTCCGGCAGACAATAGGTACATCCGGGAATATTGCCATAATCCAAGGGCTGCACGTGCATATCGGCAATCTTTTCCACACAGAGGATGCCCTCTGCGGAAGCGACGTGTGCCAGGGCTTGACCGGGAGTCACATCGCCAATGGCGTAATATCCGGGAATATTGGTCTGGTAGTAGTCGTTGACCAGGATTTTATCCTTATCCGTTTTGATGCCCACGTCTTCCAAGCCGATGTTTTCGATGTTGGATTTGATACCTACGGCCGAAAGCAAAATATCGGCTTCCAGCGTTTCTTCCCCCTTGGAGGTCTTGACGGTAGCCTTGACGCCATCGCCCGAAATATCGACTTTGGTCACCTCGGAATCGGTCATGATCTTTATACCGGCTTTTTTAAAATTGCGCTCCAATTGCTTGGAAACTTCTTCGTCCTCTACCGGAACAATGTTCGGCAAAAATTCCACTACGGTAACTTCCGTACCCATGGAATTGTAGAAATAGGCAAACTCGATACCGATGGCCCCACTGCCCACAACGATCATTTTTTCAGGCTGTTTGTCCAATGTCATGGCCTCGCGATATCCGATAATTTTTTTACCGTCCTGTTTCAGGCTGGGCAGTTCGCGGCTACGTGCCCCGGTAGCAATGATGATGTGTTCGGCGCCGTATTCGGTTTCCTTGCCATCTTCGCCCTTGACCGATATCTTTTTATCCTTTTTTAGGGTACCGAATCCCTTGATGACCTCGATTTTGTTCTTTTTCATGAGAAACTGCACGCCCTTGCTCATATCGTCTGCGACCTTACGGCTGCGCTGCACAACCCTATCGAAATCCTTATCTACATGTTCCGCCTTGAGTCCATATTCCTCCGCGTGTTGTAGATATTCGAAGACTTGGGCAGATTTCAACAGGGCCTTGGTGGGGATGCACCCCCAGTTCAAACAGACCCCTCCGAGATTTTCCTTCTCGATAATGGCGGTCTTGAACCCCAGTTGCGAGGCGCGGATTGCGGTTACATATCCCCCGGGGCCACTGCCCAGAACAATTATATCGAAATTGGCCATCCTTTGTCTTTTTGAAAATTAGAATCGCAAAAGTACGCAAATCAAATTCCAAATCCCAAGTGCCGAATTCCAATAAAACATTTAAGGTTCAAGTCCGCCTTCGGCAGGTTCAAGGTTCAACATGAAACATAGTCACTTTGAACCCTGAACTGCTATGAAGTTTTCATTGAACCTTTTACCTATAATTTGTCTATTCCTACAATCTGGGAGAATAATGCTGATTACGAACGACGACTGCGCACCACTACTTTCGCACCGGAACGAAATCAAGTGCGGCACCGTTGACACAGTGCCGTAACCCGGTAGGTTCGGGGCCATCTTCAAAGACATGGCCCAAGTGCCCACCACAGGTAGCGCAGTGCTCTTCGGTACGTTTATAGCCGACCTTATAATCGACGTCATACGCTACGTTACCTTCGATTTCCTTGTAAAAACTGGGCCATCCGGTACCGGACTTGAACTTCGTTTCACTTTTAAACAGTGCTGTACCGCATCCGGCGCAGACGTAGGTACCTTCCTTTTTAGTATTGAGCAGATCGCTACTGAAGGGATTCTCCGTACCCGCTTTCCGTAGTATCTGATACTCCATCGGGGTCAGTTCCTGTTGCCATTCCGCATCGGATTTGATCACTTCGAATTTTTCCTGTTTTTGGCTATCCTTTGTCATGGCCGTTTTCTTTTTCTGGGAGTTTCCATTACAACCGGTGAATAATAAACAAAGAGCCAAGACTATTTTGGTATACATGGTTTTTAATTTTTTTATCCCGCTAAAGATGCAGGGTTCCCTTTCCTATAAAATAAATATCGATTACGTGGGAATCAATTCACATTGATGTGTCGCACATCCTTTTCGGATAATTCTAGGGAATTCATTACGGATGCGATATTGGAAATATCCAATTTTGCCGTTTGCACAAAATCCGCTGGCAAAATGGCTATCCGGAAAAATTGATTTTCCGTGTCACCTGCCGGCAAAGTGGCTAGATCAAAGTCGGCTTCCAAGAAAATATTGACATCAAAAAAGGTATGGTCATAGTTATATTGTAAGAGTCCCTGATCCAAAATACGGGTCTGGGGCAGCAATCTCCAGACTTCGACGGGCTCGCCATTATTATCCTCAACTTGGCTGAAAGAAAGATAAACAAGCACTACATCGGTTTCTAAGACCTCGATATCATCTTGTTGGAATTCATAAAAAATTGAATAGTCCCCATCTGCGGTAAAATCTCCCGTAATGTCAATTACCCTCCCTGTGGAGCCTGCGGGTCCCTGAGGCCCTTCGGGTCCCGGCAACCCATCCCTACCCGGAGGCCCTGGATCGCCTTCGCAAGAAATCAAAAATAGGGTGAGAAAGCTACCGAGCAGTATCGCTATATTTTTCATAATTTATAGGATTAAGTTATTATTTTTATAAAAACCTTTTCAAAAAGTGTTCCGTTTTAGGGCAGTCCCTTGAATAGGCTATCGGATTAAACAAAAAAAGGCCATTTTTCGGACATGTCTTGGTCAGATGGAAGAATACTTTAACTCAAAAATCCGATTTTGGTCAAAGTTGCTTAGATTTGACCGTATTTCAAATAAAAATCCATTCCCATGGCAGAAGTTACCGTTCACAGTCTCTTTTCCGAATTCGACATCGCCCTGTTCAAATCGGGCAAACACTACCGCCTCTATGAAAAACTCGGATCACACCCCATGGAACTGAACGGTGCCCCTGGTACCTATTTCGCCGTTTGGGCACCTTCGGCACGCTCGGTATCCGTAGTCGGCAATTTCAACAATTGGGACAGCCACGAACATCAGTTGCACGTGCGTTGGGATGCCAGCGGTATTTGGGAAGGCTTTATCCCCAAAATCGGCCACGGAGAAATTTACAAATATAAAATCCATTCGAACAATCACGGCGTAACGACCGAAAAGGCGGATCCATTCGCCCGCTATTGCGAAAAGCCCCCTTTGACGGCCTCTATTATTTGGAACGCCGATTACCATTGGAAGGATAAAAAATGGATGGATAACCGACGGTCTAAAAATTCCTTGGATACGCCATTCTCGGTGTACGAGGTCCACCTCGGATCCTGGAAGCGCAATGCCGACAATACCT
>DASSWC010000212.1:0-18277 GCA_035705395.1 Pricia sp.
GATCAGTATGGCCCTACTGTTTTTTTTGGCGTATCGGCCTGTACTCTTGGCCTGCGATCTCTGCAAAGAGAACCAGCCCAAGGGCTTGGAGAACATTACACATGGCGAGGGACCGTCAGGTAATATAGATTACATCATCACATGGTCGGCCGTTATATTGGTAGCGATCACCCTGTTTTTCAGTGTTAAGTATTTGGTGCGGCCCAAGGAGAACGATCCCGATCATATCAAGAACATCGTTTGGGACCAAAATTTTAGAGAGGATGGAGGACAATAGGATCATAAAGGTATATCTCGACGACGAGCCCAAACCCTTTGCGGAGTTTGCACCCCCGGTCAAGTTTGTGCTTGACACCACTAAGATTCCCGATGGAAAGCATACCTTAAAAATAGTGGCCAGGTCGTCTAGCAACGTGGAAGGAATCCGTATCATTCCCTTCGAGATACGCAATGGTCCGGAGATTTCGGTAGTCGGTCTCAAGAAAAACGAGGTGGTCGACACCCAGGTTCCCATTACCATCAACGCCTATGGCAGTGAGACCAAGGATTCTTTCGTGATACGGGGATCCGAGACGCCAAAGGGCATTCCCGCATGGGTATGGGCGTTGCTTATTGCCTTTGGCGGTTTCGCCCTCTTCTACGTCATCATGTACTGGAACCCCGAACTTTATAAATCCTTTTTCTGATGAAAGCCGACATGAACAATATTGACAAAATCGGACAGTATCGAAATACCGATTCAAGGTCCTTGATATGACGACACCCCTAAAATATCCGCTGGCATTGGGATCTGTTTTTTTATGGATCGGTTTTGTGGGTGCCATCAGCTTTATGGAGGCTTGGTTAAAATTCCGTGCCCCCGGTGTTACCTTGCCGCTAGGCCTCGGTATCGGTCGGCTGGTTTTCGATGCCCTAAACAAAGTGGAATGGGTGCTTGCCCTTCTTGTGCTTGCCAATTTGTTGATAGGTAAGGAAGGAATTTTTACCTTGCGGAACCTCTTGTATTTCATTCCATTGGCCCTGCTGATTTTGCAGACAGTTTGGCTTTTGCCCGTGCTGGATGCCCGTGCCGAATTATTCATACAAGGCCTGGAACCGGGATCCTCGAACTTTCATTTCTATTATGTTGGGATGGAACTCGTCAAAGTGGTATGCCTTCTTATCTTTGGCATCCAGCTTTTTAAAACTTAATATATGTCGGATACGAACCATAAGATAGTACAGAAATATCAAGATATGGGTGAAAACCCCAAAACGTATCTAGAGGGACTCCTGCATGCCAAGCCCATAACCTATTGGGATTATGTGGAGGTCGATACCCTGCTTTCCCTCCAAAAACCCCGCACCCATTTTAAGGACGAGACCATTTTTATCATGTACCATCAGGTTACGGAGCTGTTGTTAAAGATGATGCGACACGAACTTGAGCAGATCGTGGAAGAAAAAATAACCACGGAAGATTTTTTGATGACCAAGATCGATAGGCTAAACCGCTATGTGACCATGCTGATTACCTCATTTGATATCATGAAGGAGGGTATGGACTATGACGATTATAACAAATTTAGAAAAACCTTGACCCCGGCGAGTGGATTCCAGAGTGCCCAGTTCCGATATATAGAAATCCTCTGTACCCGTCTGGAAAATTTGGTGAACGATGCCGGCAAGAAAAGGCTTCCGGCAAGCCCGACCGTAGCGGACTATTTTGAGCACATCTATTGGAAAGATGCGGGATTGGACCGTAAAACGGGGAAGAAGACCTTGACGATGCGGCAGTTCGAGGAAAAATACCTGGAAGGCTTTATACGCTTGGCCGAAAAGGTCCGGAACAATACCGTGGAGGATAAATTTTTGCAAATGGGCAATCCATCCAAAGAAATAATCGAAAAACTCCGGGATTTCGACCGTCTGTACAATGTGGAATGGCCCATGGTACATATGGGTACGGCGGAACATTACCTGAACGGCAAGGGCGAGAACAAAGCCGCCACCGGCGGATCGGAATGGAAAAAATACCTGCACCCTAAATACCAGCAGCGCAAATTCTTTCCCTCCGTTTGGTCTGAGAACGAAAAACAAAATTGGGGATCGTAGGAGTAAACAATATGGAATTTTGTGCAGTCCACATAAAGTAACGGCACCTATATCGATACCTTTACGAAAGTTACAATTCATAATTCCCTGACCCGGTTCATTTTCATGCAAGCCTCTGATCGCAACACACAAATACAGATCGAACTCGTAAACGGTATCATTCACGGGTTTGGAATTATTTTTGGTATCGTGGGTATTCCTATTTTAATAGCCTTTGCCATAAAAAGTGATAATACACCTGGGGTTATCGGGGCTGCTATATATGGCTTTAGTTTTTTACAGCTTTTTACCTTTTCCACACTTTATCACAGCTTTCAACATGTCGGGGCAAAGCGTATTTTCGAAATTTTGGACCACATCAGTATCTATTTTTTGATAGCTGGTACCTATACGCCGTTCTTACTGATTTATATGTACAATACTTTTGGCATTACGCTGCTGTCCGTATTATGGGGATTAACTGCACTGGGAATTATTTTCAAGATATTTTTTACCGGCAAGTGGAATATCGTTTCGACCCTGGTCTATATCGCCATGGGATGCATTTTGATCGTTGGTGGCCGGACCTTCTTCGATGCCATTCCACAATCGATATTGATTATGATCCTTATCGGGGGCGTACTTTATCTATTGGGCGTTATCTTTTATTTGTGGGAAAAATATCCTTACAATCATGCGATTTGGCATTTTTTTGTACTGGCCGCGGCTGTTTGCCACTATGTGGCCATTTTATGGGCCGTATAAACCTCACGATTATGCATTGGTTACCCCTGCACCCCTGCAAAAGCAATTGAATCTTGCGTAAATCGATACCACAGTAAAAGGCAATTTCCTAACATTATTTCCCGATTTTATTTCGGATAAATTTATCCGAAATAAAAAAATCCCGTATCTTCGTGTGAGGCGATGGTGGCTGATGAAACGTACAGCAAACGACATTTGCAACGGCCCATTAAAAGAAGGGGAAGGAAAAAGCACCAACCCACGGCGCCTTGAAATTAAGTTGAATTCCGAACTTCAACAAAGAATACTTAAAAATAAAAACGATGGACAATACTAAGGAATTGGCAAAGAAGAAAGCGGACTTGGCACCCAAACAGGTAGAAGCCTGGCGCAATTTTAGCAGAACGGTTTTCAAGGAAGGTGTTCTGGACGAAAAGACCAAACAACTGATCGCTGTGGCTGTGGCCCATGTGACCCAATGCCCATGGTGTATTAAGGCCCATACCCCGATGGCCATTCGCAAGGGGGCAACCAGGGAGGAAATTATGGAAGCCATATGGGTTGCCGCAGAAATGAGGGCTGGGGCAGCCTACTCCCATGCCAACATTGCCATGGAAGAAATGGAAAAAATAAGTGATTAAAGAATGTATGGGTTGGTGAAAAACAGATCGACGCAGACATCGGAAACGCATTGAAGGCAGAACCGCGCCAATAAAGAAGGTATAAAAATGAAGGCAATCAAGATAAAACGTATTTACGAAGACCCGTCCGACGATGATAGCTATCGTATTTTGGTGGATCGCGTCTGGCCGAGGGGGGTTTCCAAGGAAGATGCAAAGCTCGACGATTGGAAAAAAGAAATCGCGCCCTCGGATGAGCTCAGAAAATGGTTCGATCACGACCCTGACAAGTTCGATGAATTTAAAAAAAAATACCGTAAAGAACTTGAGGATAAAACAGAGGATATCGATGCAATACGCAAACAAGCAAATAAACATATGGTTACGCTTTTGTATGGGGCGAAGGATACCGAACACAATCAGGCCGTAGTGCTGCAAAAAGTATTGGAGAAATGAACCGAAATCCCAAAAACCCGATCAAAAGGAACAAGAACCTGCAACCGCTCAGCCGTGATCATCACCATAGTTTGCTGCTGTCCTGGAAAATAAGGACGGGCTTCTCAAAAGGCGTATCGGTCGAAAGGATCAAACGCTATGCCGACTGGTTTTTTAGTCATCATATCCAACCGCATTTTGAGATGGAAGAGAAATACCTTTTTCCCATTTTAGGAAACGAGCACGAACTGGTCAAAAAGGCGATTTCGGAACACAGAAGGCTAGGTCGGTTGTTCAACGAAACCCAGAATCCTTCAAAATCGCTGAGCCTGATCGAGGAAGAACTGGAGCAGCATATCCGGTTCGAGGAACGCGTGCTTTTCAATGAAATACAACAAGTCGCAACCGAAGAACAATTGATCACCCTATCTGAAATTCATTCCGATGAAAAGTTCAAGGATAATTCCGAGGATGAATTCTGGACATAAAACAATGAACAGAGATTTTACGTTACCTGATTTCGATCATATGGGAAAGGCACAAAAGAACTACAGTCTCACCTATTTCAATGTATGGGACGAAGAATGCCATGCGGATTTCGTGACCAATGAGTATCATAATCTTATGGAACTGCTTTTTGACAAATATATCGAGGAATGGGGCGACTGTAGGGGGAGGGCTTGGTGCGGCACCTGTCATATCGAAATCCTTGAAGGTAGTGTACGGAATAGAATATATGAAGACGAAAGACAAACGCTTTCAAAGATTCCGAATGCTACCAACAGAAGTCGCTTGGCCTGCCAAATCGCGGTCAACGAACAAGTCGACAATATGGTTTTTAGGATAATGGAAACCTCTTAATAGAGAGCCAACCATCCAGTTCCAGATATTTTTCCTTGAGAAGGCTTAACGCAAAAGCCCCGGCGGATGCACTTAAAACCGAATAATCGAAAACACTTTTAATTCCTACGGAAAATGTCATCGACAACGCAAAGACCAACAACAGCAGCCCACTTAGTTTAGCGACCAGTTCCGTTTTATACCCGATCAACAAAAAAACGGCAAAAATAACTTCGGCTACCGTTGCGATGGCTCCCAAACCAGGGATCAGGGAATCAGGTGCCCAAGGATTTATCAAACGCGTGTATTCTATAAAATTGTCCCAATTACCCCAAGTGGATACATCTTTCGGCCATATCCCGAACCTATCGGCGACCGCAGATAAAAATCCTAGGGAAAGGGTAAGCCTCAAAAATAGTTTTATCACTTTACCGTACATATATGTAGAATTTACTCCTTTATAAGTTCATGGGCCAACCCAACATTTGCTGAACAGGCTCCGAAAGTATCAAAAAAATCGATGCACCCGGGTATAGTTCGAATCATTTAACGCAGTGTCGTCCTTGTAGTTTACGTACTTTCGCCGTTTGTTTTACCCAATTATAAAGTAACGGATGGCTTTACCCGAATCACGGCTTAAAAACCCAGGAACCAAATCAACCAACCTTGTATTGATAGCAGGCATTCTTTGTATCGCCATCAATCTACGTCCGGCCTTGGCAGGGGTTGGACCGCTGATCAGCGATATTCGGGAAGCTACAGGGCTCTCAAACTCCATGCTGGGGCTATTGACCACCTTACCGCTTATGGCGTTTGGAGCCGTTTCGACCTTAACGCCACTGTTTACCCGTCGGTTCGGCATTGGTGGCACCTTGTTGGGCGCGATGCTGTTGTTGGCCGGAGGAATCGGTATACGATCTCTCGGAGGAATTTTTAGCCTTTACTTTGGCACCCTTTTACTCGGTATCGCCATTGCCTTGGGAAATGTGTTGCTGCCCAGTCTGACCAAACGTAATTTTTCCTCGAACTCAGGTTTGATTACAAGTATGTATTCCGCCGTTATGGCGATCGGAGCTTCTTTGGCAGCCGGTATAAGCGTTCCCTTGGCGCATGGTCTTGGGCTGGGTTGGCGCGGTTCGCTGGGAGTATGGGCGATTATAGCTTTGGTAGCGGTCTTCGTTTGGATGCCCCAATTGCCAAGATTGAAGAAATCGGAGCTAAAAAGGAGTTACTTGAAGGCGATGAAGGCCCTTGGTAAATCAAGGATGGCATGGCAGGTCGCCATCTTCATGGGGCTACAATCCTTAACATTCTATGTAATTTTGGCCTGGCTACCTGAAATTCTTCAGGGCAGGGGATTCGATGCCAATTTTTCGGGATGGATGCTCTCCCTATCACAGGCAACCGGCATTTTTGGTTCTCTGGCCGTACCCATTTTGGCGGGCAGAAGAAGAGATCAAAGAAGCATCGTGCTGTTTTTGGTCGTTATCGAGGTTATCGGTCTCTTGGGACTTTTATTTCCGGAGGTTGGAATGGTTTGGTTATGGGTTTCCCTAATCGGTTTTGTGTTGGGCGGAACTTTTGGATTGGCCTTGCTCTTCATAGTATTACGCTCCCATGATTCGGATTCCGCCACCGAACTGTCCGGTATGGCACAGTCCATTGGATATGTGATCGCTGCTACCGGGCCGATTATTTTTGGAAGCATCTTCGATGTTACGGGAAGCTGGAAGTATTCGCTTATTTTGCTGCTCGGAATCGTTCTGATTAAATTATGGATGGGCTTGGGAGCCGCGAAGCCGGGGAAGGTATGATTTTTAGCACTTGCCGAGGTTTCCCCATATTTAGCACCTACCTACTCGCCCTCTCTATGATCTTGCCAAAGCCATCTTCTAAGAAAGCGTGATTTTTACGATATAAGTACGGAACCTTTACCGCGCAGTTTATTTCGTATTTATTGTATCTTACAGAATATCAATTCATTACGATTGCCCTTCTAACTTTTAAATCACTAAAACGTTAAAACTTGCTTAAAAATAGTACCTTTTTATACATAGTACTGTAACAAATAAAGTAATGGGTCGTCTCCTTAGTATAATAGCATTTAAAAAACATTAAACACAATTAAAAATCAGGAATCATGAAAGCAACTATCAACAGGACAGCAACAGAATCAAAATCAGGTCAATTCTTCTCAACCTTCAGCTTAAGCAAAAGAGCGCAGTGGGCCCAATCTAGAAAATTCAACCGCTAATCACGGTTCAAAGAGAACGTATCAATCCATTAAAAACTCAGGTCATGAAAACATTCATCAATCAATCGCCAACGGAATCAAGAAGATTCGTATACTTCTGCCATTACAAGAACAGTAAGCGGATCCGCTGGGCCGAGTCGCGACAGTATCTTCACTAGAATTCTGGCAGGAACGGACGGGGTAGGGGGATGGACTTGAATCAGAGTTCATTCCCTTGTTGTTTCTGATGTTGGCTATCACTTTTGTGCCGTCTCTTTTTTTTGACAGAATCGTCCCTGAGGGGATCGGGCAAATAGCGCAGCAGCCAGAACGAGGCAATGCCAAATAGCAAAGAACCCACAAAGGTAGTTACGGCAAAGAATACATTGTCTTCCAAAGCATTGTTGAGCGCCCCGAACAAGAACCATATTTGGATGGACACGAATAAGATCAACATCACAATAATCGCCGTCATCAAAGTATTGGTCTTGTGGGGATGTGCTTTATTCTGTGAAGCTCTAAAGTCACTCATAATTATGTATTTTCATTTTCTTCCTTTTCCTTGACATACACCTTGCCTTTTTTCAATACCACTTGCAATTGAGGCAAGGGTCGTGGGGGAGGGCCTTGGAGCACCGCGCCCGTATCCGCATCGAAATACCCGTTGTGGCAAGGGCATTGGATTTTTTTACTATCGGATTCGTAGCGCACCGCACAAGACAAATGCGTACATTTTTGTTGGAATGCACGCCATTTGTCCTTTTCAAGATGAATAAGGATGTAGGGAACTACTTTGTCCCCTTCAATCGAAAACTGGAACATTTCGTTTATAGGCACCTCGTTCTGGTTGCATACAAAATGTTCTCCTTCCAAGGGACGCGTTGGAAAGGCGAGTGCCTTGATAACGATGCCGCCGTTGCTCAGCGCCAGGGCACCGGATAGTAGCCCCAAAAATTTGGCGAACTCCCTTCGGCTTACATGGGTAGCTTTCTCGGATTGGATCGGAAAATCGGATTTCCAATTGGGTATCTTATCGCGTTTTTCTGTTTCCATAACGACGGATTTATTCGATAATCAACTGGTGTGTGCCTTTGGGCATCATGATATTTACCTTGGTATTGACCTCTTCCTTTCCGAACAGGAACGAATTGACGGGTTCACTATCGGGACGCATCCGTTCGATCTCTTCGCGGGTACCGTAATAAAGGGCTTGGCTTGGACATACTGTGGCGCACATTGGTTTTTTTCCAACACTGGTGCGATCATAGCACATATTGCATTTCATCATTAGTTCGGCCTGTTCCTTTTTTTTGGGTACGCCGAACGGACAGGCCAAAACGCAGTTGGAACAACCGATGCACCTGGAGGTATCGGCGGAATGTACGACCCCGAAATCATCTTGGTGGATGGCATCGGCCGGGCATACGTTGGCACAGGTCGGATCTTCACAGTGCATACAGACCTGAACAGTGGTCTGGGTGCTGACTGCTCGGTTTACGTAATTCACGTGAATCATGCTCTCCTGCCCATTGGTCTCGCATTCGGCACAGGCCATTTCACAGGCGTGGCAGCCGATACAGCGTTGCATATCCACAAAAAAGGCCATTTCTTTATTATAATCTGTTTCTGGCATAGGGCTTATTTTTTCTTAGAACTTATATTTAATTCGCAACTATATGGTGACGGCGCGGTGATATCCACTCTGAAAGGCCGTTTCGGTTCGTTTTGTCGATCCTTTTTTCTCCGTTGGATACAGCTGACAGGCACACACCTTGAACTCGGGAATCTTGGAAATCGGATCTAGATTGCCGATGGTCAACTGGTTGACAGAGAACTTACCGCCCCAGTGATAGGGAATAAAAACGGTATCCTCCCGGATGGTCTCCACCACATGGGCCGGAAATTCCGCCTCGCCCCTTCGTGTCTTCACCTTGATCAGATCATGATTTTCGATCCCGTACTGATTGGCCAATTTTGGGTGTATTTCCAACAAAGGCTCGGGATATTGATCCACCAACTTTCCGATCCGCCGCGTTTGGGTGCCGCTCAAATATTGCGATACCACCCTGCCGGTAGTCAATACCACGGGGTACTCTTTATCGGTCACCTCGGAGGCCGGACGATAGGCGACGGGATTAAAATGGGCTTTTCCGTCGGGTGTTTCGAATTTCTTATCTTCCCAAAGCCTGGGTGTACCGGGGTGGTCCAACGTGGGACAAGGCCAAAATACACCCATGTTCTCTTCGATCCTTTGATAGGTAATTCCGTAATAATCGGCGGTACCTCCTTTAGAGGCGACACGTAGTTCATTGAAAATGGCTTCGCTATTGGCAAAATTGAACTTATCGCCCGCCCCCAGACGATCGGCAATTTCCATAATAATATGGCCGTCCGTTCTTGCATTATGGGGTGGGGTCACGGCCTGATTGATTTTAACGACCCTGCCTTCAGCCGTGGTCACCGTGCCTTCTTCCTCTTCGTGCAGCGAACCGGCCATAACGATATCGGCGTAGCGGGCGGTTTCGCAGAGAAACGTATCGATACACATATAAAATTCCAATTTTTCGAGGGCCTCACGTACAAAGTTATTGTTGGGCAACGAAACCAGCGGGTTGAAACAAATGGAAATCATGCCCCTAATTTCGCCGCGATGGATGGCCTCGATCTGCTCGTAGGCCGTCAAGCCTTTGCCCGGCAATTCTTTTTCGTCGATGCCCCATACCTTCGAAATGTATTTTCGATGTTCCGGATTGGTGATATCCCGATTGCCCGGCAATTGGTCACACTTATGCCCGTGCTCCCTTCCCCCTTGGCCGTTGCCCTGGCCGGTGATCGTACCATACCCGCAATAGGGCTTTCCGATACGACCGGTGGCCAATACAAGATTGATACAGCTCATCACGTTCTCAACGCCCTTGGTATGGTGTTCAATGCCACGGGCATGCAATAGAAAACTCGTCTTCGCCTTTCCCCATAGGGCTGCTGCTTTTTGGATCAGGTCTTTGGAAATACCGGTCTGTTCCTCGGCCCAGTCCAGATCGTAATCCTTCACGGCATCTATGGTCTCTTGAAAACCTGTGGTATGGTTGTCTATAAAATCATGGTCCAACCAATCGTTGTCCACCAAGATTTTTAACATGGCCCCGAAAAGGGCGGAATCGCCACCGGGACGGATAGGAAGATGCAGGTCCGCAGTCCGCGCCAAGGGAATGACCCTGGGATCGACGACGATCAGTTTGGCCCCATTATCCCGCGCCTGCCATATATAATGGGTAAGAGTCGGAAAGGTTTCGCTGATATTGGCCCCTGCAACGATGATGACCTCTGCATGCGCCAAATCGGCCCAACTGTTGGAGCTGCGGTCAAGGCCGAAAGCCTTTTTATTGCCTCCCCCGGCACTTACCATACAGAGCCTACCGTTATAGTCAAGGTTGGCGGTCTTTAGGGCCACCCGGGCAAATTTGCCGTTCATATAACTTTTCTCGTTGGTCAGGGAGACCCCTGATAGCATGGCAAACGCATCATTACCGTATTGTTTTTGAATTCTCTTGATCTCACCGACCGTTCGTTCCATCGCCCTGTCCCAGGTTATGGGCGCAAAGCCTTTTCCTTCGACCCGTTGGATCGGGCCCAAAAGCCGGTCCGGATGGTTGTTCTGCATATAGCGTTGCACTCCCTTGGGACACAGTCGGCCTTCGTTGAAGGGGAATTCCATCCAAGGTTCGAAGCCGGCCACCTTATTGTCCTTGACTTTCAGCTGTATGCCACATTGCATACCGCAATAACAACAATGGGTCTTGACGAGTTTATCGGGTTCGTGGGCACCGGGAAATCCATCTTGGGGCGGATAGGCCTTGTGCGGGCCGTATTTCTCTATAATCCTTTCTACGGTTGTAGGTAGTTTTGCCATTGTTTACTTACTAAATGTTACCCATTTTTAAAATGGGTACCCGATTTCGTTTTGCCGCTCTAGGAGCCTATCGCTTTATCCACACCGAAAAAATCAAGTGGCGTTCCCTAACCAAAAAACTTTCCAGATTTTTTCCGGGCTTCAAAATGGGCTTTGGCCAGGGCGGAACGTTTGCCTTCGGGACTGAGGTCCAAATGGTTCGTACCGTTTTTTCCTTTATAATCGAAGCCTAATTCCTCGGTCAGATATTTGAGATCTTCAATATGGGTCCGGGTGGCGAAATCTTGCTGTGTATGCGGACATTTCGCCATTCCTCTTCGCATGCCTTCTGTTTTATACAGGTTGGCGCCCAGCTGTGCGACGCGTTGAAAAATATGGAAGAATTTGCCGAAGGGCAGCCATATCAAGAACAGGATGACCACTATGGCATGGGTAACGGCCATAAACTGGTAGGTACGTCCTTCCAAAAAGGTATAATCATAGGTAATGCCCAGTCCGGTTACCGAAATGGCTATCAATAGAATTAAGGGCAGCCAGTCGTTGGAAAAGGATTGGGTCGCAATAAGCCCCCCATCCGTAAATCTTCGTTTCATCATGATGACCGCGCCGATAGTCACGAGAACGGAGCACCAAACGAGACCGTGGAAGGTAATAAAGGCCAACGGAGATCCAAGGGAAAAAGTCCCCGCCTGAAAGCCGAAAAGCTTGGCGTAGTAGGTAACATCGTCTCCCGGTTTCAGCTCAAAGTGGATCCATCCAAAGGTAAGCGGTATGGTGATGGCAAAGGCGAGCAAACAGCCCGTGGCCAATAGAAAATGGCCGACCCATCTCGTTCGGCTCCTGTGGGCGATGAACCTTTGGGCCAAAATATTCCTGAAAAACAAACGGATGGACCGAAACAGATAGGGAATGAACATTTTACTGAACAAGAACTGCATACTCCTTCTCCAATAGAGACGGGTCGGTGGGCGTTGCAGCCAAACCGAGTAGCGGTAGGCGATACCGAAGACGGCAAACACGGTGCCCACGAGATAGGCGAACAAGGCGGCATCGAAATTCTGTAGGTTTCTTGACCCTACCAATACCAGGACGATCACCAACGCCGAAGCCACCAATGCCTTAATGAACGCCACTCGATTCAAGGTTTGGAAAAGTCGGAACATAGATGACTTGCTAAGCGGTTTACAATAAATTTAAAAGTAAGGATTTTAGGGAAGGAGTGCTAAACGCGATGGCTGAAAATTCCTAATTTAAACTGGTTTTAAATTGTTCCGATAAGAAGGGGCATTGCCTATTCCTGTCTGCGGTGATTTCCCATATTGGGCCAACAGCGGATAATCCGCCCCGGCGGTTCCGGCCAACTGTCAAAAGTCCTTGTGGTTACACTTTTGTTCCCTTCCCCAAGAAAGTACCCAAGTGCCGTAGAAACCCGATCATGACCGCTACCCAGGCGAACAAGGCGATATATACGAACAGTTGCGGAATGAACCTGAGAAAGGATATTTGCAGGGCCTCGCTCAAGCGAAACGTGCAGACGGTGTACATTCCCAAGGGAAATACCATCCCCCAATACGAAGAATCATAGCCCTCGGGGGAAGTGGGTACGGGAACTTTTTTAATGGTGTGGCGCCAAAATCCCAAGATGACCAACAAGGGAATCCACCAGGTGCCTGCCGCCCAAAAAAATAGGGTAAAGCCTTTTAAAAAGGGAAGGATTTCAACAATAAAATTATATTGTTGGGTGTGCAGGATGAGCATGGAGCCGGATAAGGTAGAAATGGCGGTTGCGCCCATGTTTATCCAATAAGGGGCACCCATTTCCTTGGCATCCAATGAAAAAAAGGAAATCCTATAGATGATGAGCGACATGATGTACAGGTAAAAAACACATCCTAAAAAAAAGAGGCACAGTGCCATAAAAAGCAGAAAATAGGCATGTTCCCCGAAATCGATCGATAAAAATGAGGTCAAGGTCGACAAGGCCTGGATCGCGACAATAAACACCAACCATGTGCCGCTGATACCCTCCTTGAGCGATAATTTGTCTGGAGTGACCGTGATATTGAAGAAAAAGCCATAGCCAATAAAAAGCCAGGCCAAGGCGGCAATTGCCAGAAGCACCTCCGCGGCCAAAAAATTCCCTTGCAACACTACCAATTGGTTGCCAACGATACAAAGGGCGGCAACTATGGTGAAAAATCCCGGTCCCTTTTGGTAGCTGCGAAAATCTTGAAGAACGCGGTCGCCGTAAAACATACAGCGGTACACAAAAAAAACGGCCAACACCGACAAAAAAATAAGGTTGAGATAAAAAAGCCCATGGCCCAAGGTTTCAAAACCATTGAGATAGGCAGCCAGGGAAACAATTCCCGTAGCCATAACAAGCGCAAAATAGGCCGGTAAAAGGTGTCGGATTTTTTGTTGGAGAAGGTTCATACCGATACAATGTACCCAAATATAGAATTTTTCAAAGATGTTAGGGGTATTTTCAAAAATCGAATCCGATGGTTCGGAATTTGCATTGGCAAAGCCACAAACCGGAGGTAAGGCCACCTCCTTCGGGTGATCGACGAGATTGATTTTTGAGGGCTATTAGCCAGAAGGCAAAAAGTGCCCTCCTTAGTAAACAAAAAGGGCACATTATAAGTAATGAACTGATTTAAATCAAATAGGAAATGATTACGGCCGAACTGAAGGCCACGCTCACTAGCAATAGATTAAAAATGGTCTTAGTCTTTAATTGCGCGAGTACTGCCCCATTGAAGGCCATACAGAAAATCGTGACCAAAGCGAGCAATACGAGGTTAATCACCTGGGTTATGTCGTTCATCAAAACCGTCATCGCCGCAATGGAACCCAGACAACTCTGGCCGATCAAGCCGATGGTGGCATAGCCGGTCTGCATGCTTTTGAATTCCGCCAACATGTTTCGGTATACTAGGCCGAGTTTGTTGCTCTTTTTAGTTTTTTTCCTACTATCGGTGTGGGTCATCGATATTGTCAGTATATTTTTCATCGGTATCCAGTTTTAAATTGATGCGTACTTGTTTTTCGGTTTTGGTGATTCCCATTGGTGCGGGAACCGATATTTATGTTAGGAAGTTTTCCTATTTTTTGGGATTTTAAATGGAACCCTCCAATTTTATTTCCAGTGTTTCCGCTTTTGGAAAAAGGATGTTGTTCTCCAAGTGGATGTGCCGGTGCAGGTCTTCCTCGAACTCTTGGAGCAATGAAAATGCGACCCGATAGGTATTGCAGGCATCGGCCGGGGGCGTGTAGTCGTTGCTTAGCCGGGCTATTTGCCGGAAGCGTTCTCCCTCGTTGTCGTGCTCTTGCATCATGGTCTGTATGGGGTTTTTGACCGTACCGAAACGGGGGGAGCCCAATGTTCCTTGGCCCTGTTCGGTCCTTATCATTTTACGGATCCAAGGAAACACCACCAGCTCTTCCTTTTTCATGTGCATGGCCAGCTCACCCCCCGAAATTTCGAAATGCTTCCGGATCTCATAAAGTTCGGGATGGTGTTGTCCGTGTACCTTGCAGAGTTTATCGAGGTATTGCTGTAATACGGGAATGCGCTCCTCCACATACCGGTGGTGCTTTTTCTCGATGTAATCGGCTAGCAGATCCAACGGCCAGGATTTAAAATCGGTGTTTTCGGTTTCCGGTGTTTGGTGCACCTTCGTCAGTTCTTGGACCAATACGTCCATATTCAAATTTTGCTTTTCGGCCACCTCTTGAAGACTGCGATTCCCTTTGCAACAGAAGTCTATCTTATGGTTCCTGAACACCTGCGCGGTGCGATAGTCTTCGGCGACCATTTGGCCTATTGTTTTTTCTTGTATAGTTTCCATATTTCGATTTTTAGATAAAGTTGATTTCTGAATCGATTGCCATTACGGCAACGGCCCTAAAGTCCTTTTTTATGGTAAGCGTGTGTTCCTTTCCTGCCGGAATGATGAATACGCTTCCTTTTTGGAGTGGGTATTCGCTATCGGGCATTTTCAAAAAGGCCTCGCCTTGTTCGACCACTAAGGCCGCTTCTTTGGTGCTGTGGTGGGGCGGCATGACCATTCCGGCCAAGCCCTCTACTTTCAGTATTTTGAAAGTTTCGCCCGTTACTAGCTTTGTCAATTGGGGTTTGTTCATTACTTCCATGATAGATGCCGATTTATTCGGACAAATTTGTCCTATTTATGTTCAAATTTTTTTACCGTTTCAGATAGGTCAAGCCTGCTTCCAACCCAAGGGTCATCTCGTAGAGGCTGGTATTTTCGAGCATTTGTTGCAAATCGTTACGTATTGCGACAAATTTGTCGTGAACGGGGCATGGTTTGGCCGCATTACATTCCCGGAGGCCCAATCCGCATCCCGCATACACCGCGTTGCCGTCGATGGCAAAGACAATATCGCCCAGTCGAATTTGGTCGATCCGCGCCCTCTCGATTTCGAAGCCGCCTGCTGCCCCTTTTGCCGAATCCAGGATCTGGTTTCTGGACAACTGTTGCAGGATTTTGGCGGTAAAAGCCATGGGGGAATCGATTTCCTCGGCAATTTCCCTCAAGCTTACGCGCCTGCCCGTAAGCGATTGCGTGGCGATGTAAGTGGCTGCCCTGATACCGTATTCACAGGCTTTTGAAAACATAGGTTTGACTTAAGATTCCGATACAAAAATACAATTTTTTTAAACTAGGACAAAATTATCCGAATTAAATTTTTGCCTGGGGGTCCGAACAAAGGCATTTTGCAGAGTATTTCCAAGGAAAAACAAGGTATTTCAAGGAAAAGAATAAGGTATTTCAAGGAAAAAATACGGCCAAGGTAGGGTTACTCCGAAGGCGATGTTTGTAATTTGGGGTTCAAGCGAACCTTACCGATTCCTATGCTGGTAGATTTGCATAAACAGCATCGTACTCATCTTTTGTGCCCGGTTTTTTGCGATCCACGCCGTTTCGCCCGTGAAAAGGGCGTCGATGGTGGCGAACCATTCGTTGAGCCATAACCCGAAATGCTCCGAGGTTATCGTGTTTTCCATCTTATCGTCGACTTGCTGATGGGCGGTTACGGGATTGCCAAAGTATTTTCGTTTGAGGAATAGTTGGGTCTCCCAAAAATCCGTCAGCAATTCCAAATGGCCGTCCCAATCGATAATGATGTGATTAAAGATCGGACCAAGAATATCATGCTTTCGTATTCTACCGTAAAAGGTGTGTACTAAGAGCCGGACGTCGTCCCTATTTTTCAATTCCTTTTTCTCCATCAGATAAAAACCTATCGTGCGTGAACCTCTTTATCCATTACTTGTTGCTACCCATGCAATGCCAATACCGGTACATTTTTAAAGTATCCCAATCTGCCCAATGCAGGCGTTTTAATCCCCAATCGTTCCCATATTGAAAACTTTTTATCGATGTAGCTGATCATATTGCTGTGTCGGATCTCAACGAAACAGCTCAGCGCATCGGCCATCTTGACGTTGTGCAGTACATTGAAACTATGATCGACATCGATTAAATAGGAACATAATAAGGCCTTGTTCTCTTTTTGTTTGGCGTTAAGCGAACTTGTATCTTCCAAACTTAGTATCTGTATACTGGCCTTGCTGATCTTCGCGATTTCGACCAAATGTCTTATCTCCGCAATAGAATATCGGGAACAGAAATTGGTGGCCAGTACTATTTCTTCCGGACGGTCGAACGCCACATCCTTCGGAACGACCAACACGGGACATTTTCTGATATTTGCGATAACGGACAAGGTGTTCTTGCCGTACTTGCCTTCCCCACCATTGGCCATACCTTTGGCTCCCATTACGATTATATCGATCTCCTGATTTTCGACGACCTCCTTTACGGCCTCCAAAAAAAGAGCCGGACGGGAAAGGACATAAAAGCGATGCCGCGGATTATCGTTCTCAAAGGTCAGCCGCGTTATAATATCGCCTAGCCCTTCGAGCGAGTTTTTTTCCGACAAGTTGTTAAACGCATCGTCGGGGTCTAGAAGTGTGGCACTGTCAAGACCCTGGGCATCCTTGAGGTACGTATTCAGTATATAAAAGTCACAATCCTCGTCCTCGTATAGCTTGATGGCATATTGGATAGCGTTCCATGAACTTATTGAAAAATCGGTAGGCAATAGCAGCTTTTTTCCCATGACATCCCATTTTGGTTCAATTTTTGGCGTTCAAGAGTATTTTTGAAAGCACTCTTTTTTTCAGTTCGCGATAGGTATGGACGTGCGCGGTATATATCGTCCTATTCTTCTCATGATTGTGCAGATAATAGGCATCGCATTCCGTCGTATCGCATTCAATGGCGTTGCCCATCGAGCCGTCATAGCGGTACAAGGCGCCCAGCTTTAGCTGATTTTCGCGTTGCAGGCTACGCAATTGTCGGTACAATTCCGGATTGTTCAGCATGCTGTCCTCAATATCCAATAGATATTCTAGTTCCTCGTTTACATATTCCAGGTCAGCGGTCCAGTTGCGTACCTCCGCCTTGTCTTTTTTTATCATGATCCTACCGTCGGGCTCATGGCTATAAAAGGGTTTTGTCGTGTTCATAATATCATATTTATACTAAGGGGCGTGTTCTCCTGTTCTACTTTCTCAATGGTCAATTTTTGTTCTCCCGAAGGAAATTCCCATAGAATGGAATCGCCTTCGGCATACCCAACGACCGCTGCGCCCATGGGGGTCAAAATTGAGATTTTGTCCTTTTTTACATCGCTGTGGGTAGGCGTTACCAACTGGAACGTTCGGCACCATCCGTCTTTTGAGGCGATGGTTACGGTCGAATTAAAACGGATGATATCTTTGGGCATATCACTTTCGTCTAGGATACGTGCCGTTTCCAATTCGCCCAACAATTTTCTGACGGATTTTCGCAAGGTTTCGTCACTGTAATACCCCGAGAGGTTCATGTATCGCTTCAGTAGTACGTATTCTTTTTTTTCGATAATCAAACTTCCGTGTTTCATGATTTTTCGTTTGTTTTAATCTAGATTAAGCCGCTCGGCTCGACGCCGTTTCTATTTTTGACCCCTTCTATTTTTTTGGTTTCTTTATTTATGGAAATATGCCGCGCTGAACATAGGCTGCTTCAAGGCGTTCTATGGCGATGATAAAGGCAGCGGCCCGCATATCTACGTTCCTGTTTTTCGCCATTTCCGTTACCCTCGCAAACGATTCCTTCAATTTCCTTTCCAATTTGGCCATGACCTCGTCCAACTGCCATATCTCGCCGTTGCGGTTCTGTAGCCATTCGAAATAGCTGCCGATGACCCCCCCGGAATTGCAAAGGATATCGGGAATTATAGCTATGCCTTTTTTCAATAGGATTTTTTCCGCCTCGACGTCCGTTGGTCCGTTGGCACCTTCGGCAATCAGATGTGCTTTTATCTTATTGGCATTTTCTGCGGTAA
>DASSWC010000213.1:0-4519 GCA_035705395.1 Pricia sp.
CGCACCTCCCAATAACACGCCGGTCTGGTCGAACTTGGCGACCACCTCACCCCCGAAGTAGCGGGCCACCGCCATCAAGCCGGTAACCAAGGCCAGCACCAGCATGGGTTCAGCCCCGCTTTCGGCCAAAATCAGCCCTACCCACTGTTGGGGACCAAATTCGCTTATGGCGGTAAGGGCCATACAACAAGCCATGAAGATAAACAACGGGGAGATCATGGCACGAAAGTTAACCGATAAGGTGGAGGCTTCCTCCACCTTGGCCTTCGGCCATGATTGCCCGAAGAAAAGATAGGCGTAAATCACCGTTGGGATAATGATGACCCATATTTGGCTTTGCCAGCTCAATCCTGTATCGGTCATGAGTTTTGAGATCAGGCTACCGAGTACGATTCCACCGGGAAACCACATGTGGAACCGGTTCATCATCTTACTCATCCGTATCCCTTTATACGCATCGGCGATCATTGGGTTACAGGCCGCTTCGGTGCAGCCGTTACCCAAGCCTATCAGCAAAGTGGAAAACAACAGTCCGTAATAGCTACCGGCATAAATAGTCATTATAATGCCCACGGCATGGGCAAAGAAGGCGAACTGCATAATGGCCTTACCCCCAACCTTATTATAGATAAGGCCTCCAATGACCATGGATATCGGAAATCCCAAAAACCACATGGCGTTGATAAAACCCAATTGCTCTGCCGTAAGGCTTAATTGTTGGCCGAGTTGGGGCAGTATTCCGGCACGTATACTAAAGGAAAAGGCTGTGGTGATCAAAGCAAAACAACTCGCATAAAAAAGCCGGTTCGCATTGGAGTGCATTGCGTTATTCGATGTTTCCATAGATTGTTGGTTTAGGATTTACGTTGTTTAGAATTTATAAATATAATTTTTTTTGGACAGGATTCTCAGAAAATGGTTCATAAAAGGAATTTACGGCTGTTGGTATCGACACCTATTTAGGTTATCCCACTGTAAAATAGGCCAATACCCAAATCACCACCATCCAAAACGTGCGATCCTGTACGGAATCGATAAAATATCGATGGGTTGTTTCGGGGTTAAATGTAGGATTAAAATCGTTTTTCGACAATGTTTTAATGTAGGGATTCACAAAATATCATATCGAAATAGGCTAAAACGGGATATTATTTTTATCTTGGACGCTCTTCTATTGAACCTTAATAAATAGATACAATGAAAAAAGACGAAACCAAGACCGACAACAGGAACCCCCGAAGGGATTTTGTAAAGAATACGGCCCTTTTTACTGGAGGTGCGATGCTGTTGCCCAATCTACAAATGCAGGGCATGTTCAATGTCGCCAATGACAAAAAACTCAAAATCGCACTTGTGGGCTGTGGCGGCCGCGGTACCGGTGCCGTGGTACAAGCCTTGAACGCGGACGAAAATGTGGAATTGGTAGCGATGGCCGATGCCTTCGAGGACCGGTTGAAAGACAGCCTGACGAACATTTCCAAGGCGATGGGGGAGACCAAACAAATCAATGTGGACGATAAAAACCAGTTTGTTGGCTTCGATGCGGCCCAAAAGGCGATGGACTTGGCAGATGTGGTTATTCTGGCGACCCCGCCCGGATTCCGTCCCCAACATTTCGAATATGCCATCAACAACGGGAAGCACGTTTTTATGGAAAAGCCGGTCGCTGTCGACGCGCCCGGGGTCCGCAAGGTGCTGGCCGCAGCTAAAAAGGCGAAGCAAGACAAACTGAACGTTGTCGTCGGCCTGCAAAGGCATTATCAAGACAGTTATCTGGCCGCGTTGGAACAGCTTAAGAAAGACGCTATCGGTAACATCGTTTCGGGCCAAGTCTATTGGAATAGTGGCGGGGTCTGGGTACGGGAAAGACAGCCCGACCAGTCCGAGCTCGAATACCAGATGCGAAACTGGTACTATTTCAACTGGCTGTGCGGCGACCATATTTTGGAACAGCATATCCACAATATCGATGTGGCCAACTGGTTCATCGGGGAGTACCCGGTTTCCGCACAGGGCATGGGGGGGCGCGAGGTACGCAATGGACCGGATCATGGTGAAATCTTTGACCATCATTTTGTGGAATTCACATATCCCAGCGGTGCCGTGATCGCTAGCCAATGCCGTCACCAACCGGAAACCATGAGCCGGGTCGCGGAGTTTTTCCAAGGCACCAAGGGAACGGTTTCTACCGAAGGCGACAACGCCACGTTAAAGGACTGGGACGGAAAAACGCTTTTCGAGCATAGGGGCAAAGACGATCCCAATCCCTATCAGGTAGAGCATGTTAAACTTTTCGAATCCATTCGAAACGGGGGGGTCATTGCCGATGCCGAAAACGGGGCCAAGAGTACCCTGAGCGCCATCATCGGAAGAATGGCGACTTATTCCGGCAAAATTATCAAGTGGGACGAGGCCATGCCGTCGGACCACGATCTTGCTCCCGACGAACTTACCTGGGATTCTCCCGCACCGGTACAGCCTTTGGAAGACGGCACCTACAAGATTCCAACGCCAGGAGAGACGGAAGTGCTATAAGTTTTTCGTCTTGAATCCAAACCATCCCTGCCTCTGGTGGGGATGGTTTTTTGTGGGAGCGAAAAGCGTCACCCATCGGGAAAGTTGGCTATAAAGGACCATTACGGATCGGAACGGATGACAGGGAATCCATGGGTAGTACCGGGGCGATCGCATGGCGATTTTGCCGTTTATTTGGTTATATTTGTCCTCCAATTTTGAAACCGAATTATGTACAGTATCCGAATGTATACCCTCCTATCCCTTTTCGTTTTTGCAATTGGATGTAAGGAGGAAAAAAAGACCGGGCCGGAATCCGACACCGCCTCCCAAACGGATAAAAAGCATGAGATTACCCGGCAGGACACGACCGTTATAAAGGATAAACCGGGGGACCTCGACACACCGGAGGGTATGGTCTGGATTCCCGGAGCCGTCATCGAACAAGGGGCAGTGCCCCAGGACCAAATGGCCATGCAACACGAAAAACCCGCCCATACGGTAGCGGTGGATGGTTTTTTTATGGATGCCACCGAAGTCACGAACGCCGAGTTCCAAAAATTTGTCGACGAAACCGGCTACCAGACAGTGGCCGAGCGTGATATCGACTGGGAGGAAATGAAAAAGCAACTGCCCGAGGGCACGCCGAAACCTGCGGATAGCATTATGCAGCCCGGTTCGCTCACCTTTAAAAAAACCAACTCCTCCGTACCGAATCTCTACGATTTTTCACAGTGGTGGCAATGGACGATAGGGGCGAATTGGAAGCATCCCGACGGGCCAGGGAGTTCCTTGGTGGGTAGGGAAAATCAACCCGTCGTGCACATTGCCCATGAAGATGCCGTCGCCTACTGCGAATGGGCCGGCCGGAGGCTGCCCACAGAAGCGGAGTGGGAGCGTGCCGCCCAGGGAAATCTCGCCGTAAAAGGTGATTCCGCCGCCCAAGGCCGCAAAGCCAGAACCATATATTTTTGGGGCGACGACGCCTCGGAACTGTCCCAAAAAGCCAATACTTGGGAAGGGGAGTTTCCCGTTACCAATACGGAAGCGGACGGTTTTGGGGAGCGTGCCCCGGTAAAATCCTATCCCCCGAACGATTTTGGACTCTACGGTATGGCCGGCAACGTGTGGGAGTGGACGAACGATTGGTACAATACCGATTATTACAAAATGGTTTCCGCCCAAAATACCATCCCGAAAAATCCGAAAGGGGCCGCAACGCCCTACAACGCCAGGGATCCCTATGCCAAGGAAAAGGTGATGAAGGGCGGCTCGTTTTTGTGCAATGCCTCCTACTGCGCCAGTTACCGTATCTCCGCACGCATGGCCACCAGTCTGGATTCGTCCCTGGAGCATCTGGGCTTCCGTACCGTGGCGAGCGTTGATATGCTGCGGGGAGAATAAGCCCTAAGCGGCGGGATCGATACATCCAAACCACCATGAAATGCAATTTTTAAAAAACTTCAAGTCCGAACTGACCGTTGTTTCCCCCGGGCGGATTAATCTGATCGGGGAACATACCGACTATAACATGGGCTATGTGTTGCCCATGGCCATCGAAAAGAAAATTCTTTTTCAATTTCAAAAGAACGGTTCCGAAACCCAATGCCGGGTATACAGCAAAACCTATGATACGGGATTCGAGTTCGACCTGAAGGCCATCGCCAGAAGCGGGGTGGAATGGGAAAACTATATCTTGGGAGTGCTTAACGAACTGTTAAGGCAAACGGAGGTCCCCGCCCTTCCGAAAATCGGTTTTGGTGATCGGAGCGAAAGGCAGGCCAAAGTGGCTGCCGCAATCAAGGGCTTCGACTGCATTTTGGAAAGTGATTTGCCCACCGGCTCCGGCCTCAGCTCTTCCGCTGCCCTGGAATGTGGCCTCGCCTTCGGTCTTAACGAGCTGTTCGGTCTGAGGCTCTCAAAGCTGGAGATGGTACAGCTGTCACAAACCGCCGAACATACCTACGTCGGTACGGAATGCGGTATCATGGACCAGTTTGCCTCG
>DASSWC010000214.1:0-23724 GCA_035705395.1 Pricia sp.
TCTACAGGTTTTCAGAACGTCTTTCTGAATCCTGATTTTCAAAATTCGTTCGGGCAAGGCACGGAAGGGGTCTACGATGCAGAATCCACAACAAGCTGGGGACCGAAAATTACGGGTCAGACCGTGACCGACTGGAAAGGCGATCTGGAAACGTTAAGAACGCATGACAACCTGAAGAATTTCTATAATGGCGGGGTGTCTCAATCCTATGGCTTATCGTTCCAACAACAGGTAAGCAATGGGACTTCTCTGTATACATCCTTGAATTATCTGGACGACCAGGGCAATATTCCCGGTGCCGAATTCAAAAGGTTCAATTTAACGACCAGGGCGGTCTCCAATTTCGGGCCCGACGAAAAATGGACCACCGACGTCAAAGTGCAATATATCAACGCAACGGCGAACAACAGGCCCATAAATGGAGAGAACATAAACAATGTTCACCGATCCATAATAAGCTTGCCAAGAACGCTCGACATAACCGATTTTAAAAACCCCAGCAGGGACGAATTCGGTAATATGATCTGGTTTTTGGACACGAATTCCGTCAACCCTTTTTGGGCCGCAAGGTATAACCTAAACGAAGATAATAGAGATCGATTTTTACTAAACGGCTCAGTAAAATATCAAATTACCGATTGGATCAGTGCCGAGTTAAGGGGAGGTGCCGATCTTTACACCAACAATTCCGAGGCGAAACAGTTTGGAGGTAGCCCTCTGTCTACCAACGGCAGGTATAGTTTGGGAAAAGATACCTTTATTGAGGAAAACTATTCACTTTTGATCAATGGGTCAAAAAGTGACCTTATAGGAAAATTAGGTATTTCTTTTGTTTTGGGTGGGAATCTCATGGCGCAACAACGTGAAGGCTTAAGTGCAAACGCGGGAGAACTTGAGGTTCCCGATCTGTTCTCGATCAACAATGGGCAGAACAATGCCACCGTTAGCCAAAGCTTCAGCCAACGAAAGATAAATTCCATTTTTGGATCCTTCGGGTTGGACTACGACGGAATCGTATTCGTCGACTTTACGGGACGCAATGATTGGAGCTCCACGCTGAGTAAGGATAACCGATCGTTTTTCTATCCCTCCGTAAATGGATCGTTTGTGTTCAGTGAGCTGCTAAACCCATCTGAGTGGTTCAGTTTCGGAAAGATAAGGGCCTCTTACGCCACCGTGGGCAACGATCTGGATCCATACCAACTACTTAATACGTATAGTATTGGTAGTGATCCGAACGACAATACTACTGCCGGTACGGGAAATACCTTGAACGATCCCGATTTGGTGAACGAGCTCATCAAGTCGGTCGAATTCGGTCTGGAAACCCGTTTCCTCAATAATCGAATTCTACTTGATGTGGCTTGGTATCGATCGAACGCTACGAACCAGTTGTTGGCAATACCATTGGATCCCCTTAGTGGCTATAATTCCCGAAGGGTAAATGCCGGGGATATTCAAAACGAAGGTTACGAAATAACCTTGAACGCATCCATTTTTGAAAACCCGGAAGGTTTCTCATGGAACACCAATATCAATTATTCCCAAAACGAAAACACGATTATCGCGCTCATTGATGATGTTACCCAATTTCAATTGGGCGGTTTCGACAATTTAAGCGTTCTTGCAGTAGTTGATGGTATTTATGGTGAAATCTGGGGTACAAAGTTCAGAAGGGTAGAGGAACAAGGCAGTCCGAATTTCGGTAAACTAGTGGTCGACGGGGATGGCCTTCCCCTTGCGGCACCCGATAATGAAACCTTTTTATTGGGAGATCAAAATCCGGATGCGTTGATCGGCTGGTCAAATACGTTAGCCTATAAGAATTTTTCACTCGGATTTTTGATCGACGCCCGTCTAGGGGGTGAAATATTCTCCGGTACCAATCGATATTTACAAAGGTCGGGTAATGCGGCGGTAACCGTCGTCAATGGTGAAAGGGAAGATTTTGTGGTGGATGCAGTGGTCGATGACGGTACCGGTAACTTCGTTGAAAATACCGTGGAAGTTTCTCCTCAACAGTACTGGACGGCATTGGCCAATCGATCCGGTAACGTGGGTATTGGGGAGGCCCATATTTATGATGCAACTAACGTACGGTTACGAAATATTAGTATAAATTACGTAATGAAATCGGAATGGTTGAAAAATACGGGGATCCAAAGTGCAAAATTTGGTATATCCGCGAACAATGTTTGGATGATTACCAGCCATTTGAACGGCGTTGATCCGGAATCGGTATTTGCCACCGGAACGAACGCAACAGGTTTTGAGAACCTTTCTCCTCCAACCGTGAGATCGGCATTTTTCAATGTTTCCCTAAATTTTTAAAAAATTAAAATTTATATATTATGAAAAAAGAAAGCATACTTAAACGAATGGGGCTTTTTCTAGGTGTATTTATGTTCGCGTTTTCGTGTTCCGATTTCGAGGAAATAAATGTCGACCCCCAAGCTGCCAATGTGGATCAGGTTCAGGTGGAATATTTTATTAATAATTCCATCGGGGGTGCCCAACAGAATCCGCATATTGCGGAACGGGTTTTCGTGCTGTACTGGAAAGATGCCGGTAGAATGGATCGAATAGGCACGTTGACCGAGGGTTTTACCAACGATAGTTGGACTACCGATTATTACAATGACTACATTTCGCAATGGTTACGCAATATCAACACAGGTATTCGGGTAGCCGACGAAAAAATAGCCAACGACAATATCAAGCCATACACCAATAACCTTAAACAGGTAGCCCGAATTTGGAGAGTGTATCTTATGAGCGAAATGTCGGATAATTTTGGACCGATTCCGATCAATGGTTTTCAAGGGGAAAATCCGCAATACGACAATGTTAAAGATGTCTATTACTACCTTTTGAAGGAATTGAAGGAGGCAACGGCTGCTCTGGATCTGTCCGTACAAAATCCCAACGATTTGGCGAATTTAGACCCTGCATACGGGTATGACTACACCAAATGGCAAAAATACGGAAATTCCTTACGTATGCGATTGGCCATGAGACTATCGGAAGTAGATGCGGCTAAAGCACAGCAAGAATTCGAAGATGCCGTAAAAGGGGGGTATATTGCTACCTCCGAGGATAATTTCAAAGTACCTGAACTCGGTGGCTGGAATAATTATACCGGGGTCATGACCCGGGAATGGAACGATCAGTACCTTTCGCCGACCCTTAACAACTTGATGATAGGTTTGGGCGGTGTAGCCTCGGTAGATATCTTACCTGCCGATAGGCAGATCAATATAAAACCAGGGAATTATCTAGGTCTAAAATTCGACGACCATTTCACCACCTTGACCAACGACCCTTCCGCCGGTTTTTGGTTTGATGGTCTGCACAATGAAATAGATCCACGGGCTTATAGTTTATTTAAGATTCCGGGTGATTTTGATAACCCTGATTTTAATAGATATCCTTCTTGGAACGACAACGCAACGATCACTGAAAGAAGCTTGGTGATAGGTGAGCAGGACAATGAAGAAAATGGTGAAACGAATGACATTGTATTGGATGCTAGTTTTACATGGAATGCCCCTACCACGGGCGATTGGGGTGAAAAGGGCGCAAGAAACAGAATGCGGTTCACCGGTACGCTACCCCGTTTGGGACATCAGTACAGGAATAGCAGTGCCGAGAGAATATTTTTCGCCTCTTGGGAGTCCTATTTCTTGATTGCCGAGGCCGCCGTACGGGGCTGGAACGTGCCCATGAACGGTCAAGCAGCCTATGAACAGGGCATAAGTGATAGCTTCGCCTATAATAACGTCTCCGAATTTTTAGGCTCGTACTTGACCTCCCAAGAATATAACAGGGCAGGTACCTCAGTCAGTTGGACCCATACCGCCGAGCCACCGGCTTCAGTTACTATGGAGTATATCGACGGTTATACCGGTACCACCGGAACCTATGAATTCAAGTATCCCGAAAATACGATATACAAGGGCGGTTCCGTCAAGAACGATCTAATGAACAAAATCATTACCCAAAAGTTCATTGCCCAGACGCCTTGGCTACCATTGGAAACTTGGAGCGATCACAGAAGATTGGGTCTGCCTTTCTTTGAAAACCCGGCCGTTGAGAATCCACTGCCCGATATGCCGCAATTGAATGCGGGCAACATTATGACCAATAGCGTGGGCGTTTTCAGCCAAAGGCTAAAGTTCCCATCGGGTTTCGCCAATAACCTTCCGGCTCAGTATAATCAGGCGGTAAGCCAATTAGGAGGTGATGACACCGTGTTTACCCCTTTATGGTGGGCTAAGCAACAGTAAAAGGAAAATAGTACCCAAAAAACAGTTGTTTGAGTTAGTTGAGTTACCGAAAAAGGCCCTGATTATCGAAATCAAGGCCTTTTTTATTTGCTTTTGCTTTTAAAGGCATGGTCGAAATGCGGTTCCAGATGCCGTCGCATGGCATTCCTAAAAGTTTCGGGCGTACCTACCTTTAGGTTTTCATATAGTATACGGTGGGTGACGAACTTTCCACCCGAAAAATGGTACTCGTCAAGGTCGGCATCCTTGGTCTCCTTCAAATACACATAGTCAAAGACGGGCAGCAATAGGTTCTGGAATTTCTGCAGGGTCGTATTGTTCGACATTTGATACAGTTTTCCGTGAAAGGCGACTTCCTTATCCAACGTAAACCGTATTTTACCGGTTTCGGTAGCCTCTTCGGCGGCCACGATTTCCTCCAGTTCGTCCATATCCTTTTGTGAGCGGTTTTCAAAAAGAAAATCGGCCATGCCCATTTCAAGGATCAGCCGTAGTTCGAACAGTTGCCTTAGGGTATCTTCCCCCAAAAGTGTGGGATCCATGATCCGTTCGAAATTGTTGATGATGTCGGGCCGTTTCAAGATCATGCCCCGATGCTTTTTCGATTCCACAAGCCCCAAAGTGCGTAGACGGAGCAATGCCTCGCGGACCACCGTTCTACTGACGCCGAGCGATTCCGCAAAATCCAGCTCTTTGGGAATGGAATCCCCCGGCTCTAAATTGTTTTCCTTAAAAAAAGCCAGTAAACGCATTTCCACCTTATCCACAAGGGAGCCGGTGTCCACGGGTTTCATATTTTTTAATTGCTTCATCATAAATGCCGTTAGATTTTAAAGTACATCCCCTAGTGAAATTCACAAAGCCATGTAATGAATAAAAATGGGAATTGCTATTTTCCCACTCCCATAAAAACGAATAAACTACATTAATTCCTTTATATCCTACGAAGTTAAGGAAAGTTTCTGTAAATTTGTATTATGTCATACATATTAAATGAAATACGACCAACTGTATCAAAAGACCTTGTTAACTGACGTACTCCCTTTTTGGGAGTCCTATTCCTTGGATACCAAAAACGGGGGATATTTTACCTGTTTGGACCGGAAGGGAAATGTATACGATACCGATAAGTTCACATGGTTACAAGGTAGGCAGGTTTGGCTGTTTTCCAAAATGTACGACCAGGTCGAACAGCGGGATATTTGGCTGCAAATGGCTCAATCGGGGGCGGACTTTCTTCGGAAGAATGGCATGGATTCCGAAGGGAACTTCTATTTTTCGTTGACCCGGGAAGGCAAACCTTTGGTACGCCCCTATACTATTTTCTCCGATTGTTTTGCAGCCATGGCCTTTGGCCAATATGCAAAGGCTTCAGGAGATGAAGAATTCGGGAAGCTAGCGAGAAACACCTACTTCAACATTTTAAAAAGGAAGGACAAGCCCCAAGGAATCTATGCAAAAAGCACCGGCGCAAGAAAATTGAAAAGCTTTGCCCTGCCTATGATCCTCTCCAATTTGGTACTGGAATTGGAAGAAATTCTCGATGCCGAAGAGGTCGAAAAAACAATCGATACCTGTGTCCACGAGGTCATGGAGGTCTTTTTGCAAAAGGATTCGGGCCTCATTTATGAACATGTCCGACCGAATGGCTCCCCCTACGATAGTTTTGAGGGCCGGCTTTTGAACCCCGGCCACGGTATCGAGGCCATGTGGTTCATGATGGATATCGGGGTACGCCGAAACGATACGGCACTAGTACAAAAGGCCTCGGAAACGGTCATAAACATTCTCGAATATAGCTGGGATTCCGAATACGGTGGCATTTTCTATTTTATGGATGCAAAAGGCCATCCACCACAACAATTGGAACACGACCAGAAACTATGGTGGGTACATCTGGAAACCTTGGTCGCACTGGCCAAGGCCTACGAACATACAGAAAGCAGGCAAATATGGCAGTGGTACCAAAAGGTACACGATTACACCTGGTCGCATTTTCCCGATCCCGAATATAGGGAATGGTTCGGCTATCTCAACCGCCGGGGCGAACCCCATCTGACCCTTAAGGGCGGCAAGTGGAAAGGCTGCTTTCACGTACCCCGTGCCCTGTACCAATGTTGGAAGACCTTTGAACGGATCGAAAACCAAGAAAAAAGGACAACGAATGCAATTAAATAAAATGAGAATCAAAAGTACCCTGATTGGCATTTCATTGCTATTGGTCCTATCCTGTGGCCAAAAGAAGGTTGAAACACCTGAAATCGAGGCGCACCAGCCCGTACTGCCCGTTCTGGCCAAAAAAGAGCGGAACCAGGTGTTGAAAATTTCAATGGAATTGCCTGACAGTCTACAGACTGCTACGCTCACTGTATTTGAGTTTTCTTTGGATGGCACCACCGATGTCAATGATATTGCACAGGCCACGCTGCTTTTTCACAAGGAGGATAATTTCGATGAAGCCGAGGTTTTTGGGAGCACCTCTGATGTCGCTACAAATTTTTCCATATCCGGAAACCAGAAGCTTTCCTCTAGGGAAAACCATTTTTGGCTCTCGGTAGAACTCGATGGTATTCCCGAGTTAACGAACAAAGTGGCCGCCCATCTCGTTTCGGCAACCCTCTCGGACGGTACCATAATACGACCTGAAAACAAGTCCCGACCAAAACCACAACGCATCGGTCTGGCCCTGAAACAGGCGGGAGAGGACAATATTGACACCTACCGGATTCCCGGTCTGGCCACTACGAACAAAGGTACCCTAATCGCAGTATATGACAACCGCTATAACGACCCTGTAGATCTTCAAGAAGACATAGACGTAGGCATGAGCCGCAGTACGGATGGCGGACAAAGCTGGGAGCCCATGAAGGTTATCATGGATATGGGCGAATATGGCGGACTGCCGGAGAACCAGAATGGTATCGGCGATCCGGCGGTGCTCGTTGATCGCAGTACGAACACTATTTGGGTGGCGGCCCTCTGGCTGCACGGTTACCCCGGCGAAAGGGCTTGGAACGCATCCCAACCCGGGATGTCGCCCGAAGAAACGGGACAGTTGATGCTGGTCAAGAGCGATGACGACGGCCTTACCTGGTCGGAACCCATCAACATCACCCCCCAGACCAAAAATCCCGAATGGCAATTGTTCTTTAACGGACCCGGGGCCGGTATCACGATGCAAGACGGTACCTTGGTCTTTGCCGCCCAGTTCAAGGACAAGGATAGAATTCCCCATGCTACCATCATCTACAGTAAGGACGGTGGAAAATCATGGCATGTAGGCACGGGCGCCAAATCAGAGACCACTGAAGCCCAAGTGGTCGAACTTTCCGATGGCGGCCTTATGTTGAACATGCGCGACGACCGCAACCGGGCCAACCGCAAAGACTCGATGAATGGCCGGTCCGTCGCCATCACAAAAGATCTGGGCAAGACCTGGACGGAACATGCCACCTCACGAAAGGCCCTGATCGAGCCCAATTGTATGGCCAGCATCATCGCTTACGACCATCCCGAAAAGGGCAAAATCCTTTTCTTTTCTAATCCCGATTCCAAAACGGAACGAAACCACATTACCGTCAAGACCAGTTTTGACGAGGGCATGACCTGGCCCGTCGAAAACCAGGTGGAACTGTACGAAAATGGTACTTACGGGTATTCTTGCCTAACCATGGTCGATGACAATCATTTGGGCATACTCTATGAGGGCGTCAAAGAACTGTATTTTCAAAAAATTCCATTGGACGAACTTTTAAGCCCTTAAAAACTAGGTATGCGAAACCGATAAAACTGCCCCTACCCTTGGTTTATTCTGCATCGGTTAAGACCCCCGAGGGCGACAGGAGGCCTGGGCGGCATGTTCCTTTTGGGCATGCTCACCAAAAAGGCCAATGCTACGGGCACGTTGATCGGTTTGGTACTCAGTGCCATTTTCATTTGGTACATTAGCCCTTGTACCGAAATCAATTGCATCGCTCTCAAAAAGCTTTAGGGGATATCGCTAGCCTTTCCTTTTATCCCACCAAACATACGCCCCGAAAAGCAAGAGACTGATCAACGAGCCCCAAAACAATCCAGTTCTTAGACTATCGGTGCTTTTCCCCATGAGAGCGATAAAGAGGGTCAACGGGGCGATGCCTATCAAGGTCGCCCCGATAAACTTCCAATAGCCCATTCGGAGCAATCCCCCCACAAAACTAATGGCATCGTTGGATAGGAACGGATTGATACGGGTCACAATGACGGCCCAGAAACCGTAATCCCCGATAAAGTCCTCCATTTTTTTTTTGGCCTTTTTACCCAAAATTTGGGCGACAAAGAGTTCGCCAAAATACCTTCCTACAGAATATCCGACCGATGAGGCCGCAAAGATCGAGGCGAAAATGATGGCGCTGCCCCAGACCGGTCCGTAGGCCAGCACCGATACCACCATCAATAAAATGGTCGGAACCACTAGCAAAAACATTTGCGCGATCATGGCCAAAACCAACAAAATCGGGCCAAACCATCCAAAACCGTCGACCCATGACTTTATACGTGCTTCATTGTCGCTGCTGAGTACGGCCCATGCCTCGTTGAAAAAATGCTGTACTTGGGGTATAAAAAAATAGGCGGCGACCAAGCCTACTATCAACAATATTGAAAAATATAACGGTACTTTGCTTTTAGTGTCTGAACCAGCACCGTCGGCAGTGTCGCTCATAATCTATCCTTTAAACTCCAATTGGGTAATCGTACCATGGGTATCCTTTTTTCCTTCACTGGAAATATACAATGTTCCATTGGGACTAAAAGTGATGCCCTCGGGCTGTGGGAACATTTTTTTATCCAGGGCATAGGCTTTCTTCGGATTACCGTCCGCACCCAGAATCAATAATTTAGGTTTCGTTCCCTCCAGAACATAGATTTCCTTGCTTTTTGGATGAATCGCCAAATCGGACGGCCTAAAAGTCTTGTACAAATCGTTATCCCTAAAACGCGATAAGATGCTATCCGTTAGATCGATCCGAAGCACCGGTTGGGAAGCCAATTTCTTATTTTCCAAGGAAAAGGCATATATTCCTTTGAAATTATCCGAATCCAGGTCATGGTCTTTGGGGCTGATCAGTAATCGGTTTTCGTCAGGGTCGATTGCGAGGGATTCCATATTGTTCCTTTCCGTAAAACGCGTTTCGTATGTTTTCACCGTTCTTTGGCCATCCCTAAAGTTATTGATTTCAAGGATGGCCCCATCACTGCGCAAAACGAAGGCATCGGCATCCTTGACCGCAATGCCTTCATAATCGCCCGGATCGCCGAACTCAATCTCTTCTTCGACCTGTTTCGCCTTCAGGTCGTAGATAAAAATACTGCCGTCCTCATCCTGTACGGCCGCCACTTTGTGGTCACCAAGCCAAACGATTCCCGATACTTCCTGAAGGGTAAAGGGGAGTTGCCACCGATCTTTCACGGTGTAGTAGGCATTACCATGTCTTTGGGAAAACCTTCCATTAAAACCCAAAAATATCACGAGTAGCGCCAAAACAATTCCCAGAATCGTAATGAGTTTGATTCTTGTCATATTGAAATCATTATTTTTTCCGGCCATCATATTTACTGTTAGCTATGTTTCTACAATAACGCAAATTAGGCTCCGAATCTGGAAAGAATTTGGAAAAAGAAGAAAAGGGGAGGTACAATTTAGGCAAACCTTAACTATTCTGTCGGAAATCGCAGCGTGAACATATGCCTATCGGAAAAACGGTAGCCCAGTTTTAACCCGTATTTGTCGGCAATTGCTTTTGAGATGGCCAGTCCCAGGCCCGTAGATTGTTTGCCGGGAGCGTATTTGTTAAACCTTTTGAAAATTTTGGAAGCGTCCAACCCACCTTCGCTGCCGTAATTCCTTACCGTAATCTCCAAATTGGTTATTTCCATTTCAATTTCCTTACCCTGCTCCCCGTGGACGATGGCATTTTTGATAAGATTGATTATTAAGATCGAAGCCAAATCTTTGTTCATGGGAAACTTCAATGTACCGGTCTCAACAATTTTTAATCGGATATTGCGATGTTCGGCGAAATCTTCGAAGCTTTCGGCAATGTGGGCAAGGATCCGGTTAAAATCGATGCCTTCTATCCCGACAAATTGTTGGTTATCTATTTTACTGAGCAACAACAACGAACGGTTCATCCGGGTCAAACGACCGAGATTTTCCAATACGGCACCGACTTCTTGGGATTGATCGGCAGTCAACGAACTTTTTTCCAAAAGTAGTTCAAGTTTGTTGATACCGATGGCCAGGGGGGTCTGCAATTCGTGGGACGCGTTCTCGATAAATTCCTTTTGGGCCACATAACTTTCCTTTGACTTCTTGGTCAAGGTTTCCACGCTTTGGTTGAGCAGTTCAAATTCGTCAATTTTCGTAGATTCGGCCATGATGGGCGCATCCCTCTCGATACGAAATCCCTTCAGTGTATCGATAAGCGTGTAAAACGGCCGCCATACTTTTCGCAATACCAAATTGTTCAACAACAAAATGCTGACCAATAACACCAAATACAGACCGATAAGGTACGTGAACAGATTTTCGATCTGGTCGTCTTCCTCGACCATAGAGGTAATCAACATGATCTTATAGTATTCTCCCCCATGCGCAAAAACGCTCTCCAAGATGCGTACGGACTCGTACTCGTCCTCGTTTTGCATATACATGAGCGTATCGCGATATGTATCGCTAAAAGCACCGTGTTTTTCGAGGGTCGTTTTTGTTATGGTATAGTTATTGACACCAAAATCGGTGTCGTTCAATAAAGAGGGATTGGTTTCTGCCGCTTGGATGATAAGCTCCTTCTGATTTTCGAGTCCGTCGTCGAGACTATCATACACCTCGTCCAACATGGCAAAATAAAAAATAACTGCCCACACCGTAATCAATACGATAAGCATTAGCGCAAAGTATTTTGTGGTGTGGTTTAGGAGTTTCATCGGGTGAAGTTCTAGTTCGTGTTCAAGGGTCAGAGCACCGTTAACCTGTACCCCACCCCATAGATTGCTTCGATTTCGAGGGTCGCACCGCCATCCGATAATTTCTTGCGCAGGTTCTTCATTTGCGAATAGATAAAATCAAAACTATCGGCCTGATCAATATGGTCGCCCCAGACGTGTTCTGCCAAGGCGGCCTTGGTTACCAACCGCGTCTTGTTGGAAGTCAAATAGAGCAAAATATCGTATTCCTTTCGATTGAGTACAATTTCTATGTCCGAGTTCCTGACCGAGCGGCTGCCGGGGTCAATGGTCAAATTACCGATGTCTATGGATGTGTTTCCATCGAAATTACGGCGTCTCAATACCGCCTTTACCCTGGCGTGCAGCTCGGCCATGTGAAACGGTTTCGGAAGGTAATCGTCGGCCCCTAGATCAAGTCCCCCAATTCGGTCGTCCAGGGAATCCTTGGCGGAAACGATGATGACACCGTCATCTTTGCCTTGTTCCTTTAGCTGTTTCAGCAATTCGAGACCGTTTCCGTCGGGCAAGGTAATATCCAGCAAGATACAATCATAATCGTAGGCCCCTATCTTATCGCCGGCCGCCCTGTAGTCGGCGGCGGTTTCCACGGTATACTTTTCCCGCTCCAAGGTCCGGCGCATATTGTCCAGCATTTGCGGCTCATCTTCTATAATCAGGATTTTCATCGTTCACCTATTTTCCATCACAATATAATCGGAAATCTAGAAAGAACTGGGAATGGTATCAATTTATGTAGTCAAACGGCTCAATCCACTACGAGCTGTTCCATCCTTTGCCGCGTTTTCGGAGAACCTTAACAAAATATCGGCTTCCATTCCCAAGTTCTTACAGTTTTGGCCCCTTTCTTTGAACCGAAGTTAGAATGGAACCTGATGCACGTCGCACTTTGCTTCGGAACCGATGTCTTCGGATTCCCTAAAAAACGAAGGTAAAAGGTACATCTCAATGAATTCTATAATTAATTCTAAATATAACACTATGAAAAACAGACATCTAAAAATTACAATGATGGCCCTTTTGGGCACCGCCGCCGTTTCGGCGCAGGACATGAATATGAACGATGTACCTGCCGATTTGAGAACGACCTTTGAGCAGGGGTATCCCAATGCCGCCGATGTTGAATGGGAAAAAGAGGGCGAAAGTTACAAGGTGGAGTTCGAAATCGACCGTAAAGACCATGAAATATGGTATACCGCCGATGGAAACACCTCAAAAACGGAAAAGCAAATTTCGGAAAACGATCTGCCACAGGCCATACAATCGGCTATAAGCAGCAGCTATTCCGAGTACAACATCGATTCCGTTGAAATGACCGAAGAAGGCGGTTCTGCCACCTACCAGGTCGAACTTGAAAAAGGTTGGAACGATGAAAAACAAGTAGTCTTCGATGCCGACGGAAAGGTTTTGAGCGAAATGAACGATTAGTGTGGTGTCGGCTTAACCGACACAATAGTCTTGATTCGACACTAGGTTTTATGTTGTAAAGTTGGTTGATGGAAAAAGGCCGGACATCTGTTCCGGTCTTTTTTAAATCGGGGTATTTCAACCCAAGGCCTGCCCCACATCCCCGATAATATCATCGATATGCTCCAAGCCGACTGAAACGCGGACCATGCCATCGGTGATACCGGTTTCGGCGCGTTCGTCTTTTGTCAATTTGCTGTGGGTCGTCGATGCGGGATGGGTAACGATACTTCGGGTATCGCCCAAATTGGCGGACAACGACAACATCTTGATGGCGTCGAAAAATGTACGGCCGGCCGCCAATCCGCCTTTGACCTCGAAAGCGACTACACAACCCCCTGCCTTCATCTGTTTTTTGGCGATTTCATACTGGGGATGGGATTTTAGAAAAGGATATTTTACCCAGTTAACTTTGTCGTGACCCTCTAGATACTCAGCTAGTTTTATCGCATTTTCGCAATGCCGGTCCACCCGAACGGCCAGGGTTTCGAGGCTTTTGGATAGCACCCAGGCATTGAAGGGCGAAAGGGCAGGACCGGTAATCCTTGAGAATCGGTACACCTTATCGATAAGTGCATTGCGCCCCACGGTAATCCCGGCGAGCACTCGCCCCTGTCCGTCCATCAACTTGGTACCCGAATGGATGACCAGATCGGCGCCGAACCGGACTGGCTGTTGCAGATAGGGCGAAGCAAAACAATTGTCGATAATCAATATCAGATCGTGCTTTTTGGCGATTTGCCCCAAGTGTTCCAAATCAAGTATGTCGACCCCGGGATTGGTGGGCGTCTCGGCATACAGGATTTTCGTGTTCGGCCGGATCAGTTTTTCGATTTTTTCGATTTCGTTTCCATTGAAATAGGAATGTTCGATGTTCCATTTCGGAAAAATTTGGGTGAACAGCGAATGGGTAGATCCGAAAACACTTCGGGAGGAAACGATATGGTCGCCGCTATTCAGCAAGGCCGCAAAGGTCGAAAATACAGCGGACATCCCCGAAGCAAAGGCAAAACCCGCCTCTGCACCTTCCATTTGGCAGACTTTTTCTATGAATTCCGAGGAATTGGGATTCGAATAACGGGAGTACACATTACGCTTCTTTTCCTCGGCAAAGGAGGCACGCATATCCTCGGCATCCTCAAAGACGAAACTCGAAGTCAGATACAGGGGCACGGAGTGTTCCAGGTTTTCGGTACGGTCCAACTGGGTACGAATGGCGTTGGTTTCGAATTTTTTGTCCATAGTATTTGTTGTTTGGGTGTTGTGGCTTTGACTACGCCCACAACTGAAATCGAGGCTGCCGAAACGCTCCACGGTCACCCTTTCTCCGCTATCCGCAAAATATCCCCGAAAACACCCCTGGCCGTCACCGCCGCCCCGGCTCCGGCCCCTTGAATCACCAAGGGGTGCTCCCCGTAGGACTCGGTATAAATTTCGATGATTGAATCGGAACCTTTTACCTGCCCCAAGGTGCTTTCCCTGGGAACGGAAATTAGCTTGACTTCTAAAATCCCCTTTTCCTTTTGCAGGTCGCCGTGCAGGTCGCCTACATAGCGAAGTACGTGATGGGGATCTTGGCGCTCTTTGATTTCCTTGAATTTTTGGTCGAGGAGCTCGAGTTGGCTCAAAAACCAATCCACTTTCCCCTTTCGCAATGTTTCGGGAATCAGGTTCTGGATCGAAACATCGGAAAATTCATTGCTCAAATCCAGTTCCCGGGCGAGGATCAGCAGCTTGCGGCCCACATCGTTGCCGGATAGGTCTTCCCTGGGGTCTGGCTCCGTAAACCCGCTGTGCATGGCATCCATTACAATCTTCGAAAAGGGCTTGTCGGATTCGGAAAAGGTATTGAAAATATAGCTCAGCGATCCCGAAAAAACGCCTTTGATACGGGTAATGTTCTCACCGGAAAGGTGCAACAGCTTAATGGTATCGATCAGGGGCAGCCCGGCGCCGACGTTGGTCTCGTACAGATATTGCTTTTGGTGCTTGCCCAGTTTCCCGCGCAAGGCACGGTAAGAATCGAAGTCCAATGTATTGGCGATCTTATTCGACGATACCAGGTCGAAGCCGTTTTCGACAAAGCGATCGTAGTGGGACACAAAAGTCTCGCTGGCCGTGTTATCGACCGCAATCAGGTTTTCGAGATGGGTATCCCTCGCATACGAAATAACATCGTCGATCTCGAAAGGTTGTCCTTTTTCTTCGATGGTGGATGCCCAATTTTGGGAAATCCCATTCTGGGCCAAGAGCAGTTTTCGGGAATTGGCGACCGCAAAAATTCTCATGTCGATTCCCTTTCGGGATGCAATGGTCTCGGCGGACCGTAATATTTGATCGATTAAGGTACCGCCTATATTGCCATGGCCGAAGATGGCCAGGTTTACTTTTTTGCTAATACCGAAAATCTGGCCGTGCATCACATTGAGCGCCTTGTTCAAATCCTCTTTTTTGACCACCAGGCTTACGTTTTTTCCGGAGACGGTATTGTTGAACAGCATCGGTACCACCTGATTCTTGATCAGGGCGTTATAGGGCCGGTGGAACGTGCTCAGGTCCTCGCCCACAACGGAGATGACGGATACTTCCTCTAGCACGGTTATTCTATTGATATCCTGCGTCGCATAATCGCTCTCGAATTCGTCGTCCAAGGCTTTTTTCGCCCGTTGTGCCTTGTGGGAATCCACTACCAACCCGATGCCCCGCTCCGAGGAACCTTGCGAAATAATACTGACACTGATGTTGTTCCGCTCGAGGGTCTTGAAGATCCGGGCGTCGATGCCCACCTTTCCCAACAGTCCCCTTCCTTCAAGGTTTATCAAGGATACATGATCGATGACGGACAGCGATTTGATACCGTCCTTTTCGGTCTTGGCGCTGATCAGGGTGCCCTCGTTATCGTGGTTAAAGGTATTGAGGATGCGCAGCGGAATGTTTTTCTCGATCAGCGGGATAATGGTCTTGGCGTGCAAAATGGTCGCCCCGAAATTGGCGAGTTCGTTGGCCTCGCCGTAGGATAGGTTGGCAATGCGCCTCGCATCGGAGACAAGCTCGGGATTGGCCGTAAAAATACCGTCGACATGGGTATAGTTCTGCAACTCGGAGGCATTCAGGAAATTGGCGAACAGCGCGGCGGAATAGTTGCTCCCGTTTCTGCCTAGGGTGGTGGTGTTACCGTTTTCGTCCGAGGCGATAAAACCGGTAATGACCGGTACGACATCAGCCTTCAACTGTTCAAATTTTCTAAGGATGCTTTCTTTCGTTTCGACCTCCAAAACCGACGCATCCCCGAAATGGGAATCCGTTGTGACCAATTGCCTCGTATCGAGCATCTCCGCGGGAATGCCTTTTTCGACTAACAGTTCGCTCACCAATTTGGCGGACATAAGTTCCCCAAAAGCCAATACCTCATCCTTGATCTTGGGGCTGTAATCGCCCAGCAGGGCGACCCCTTCCAAGAGTCGGGACAATTCCTTGAACTCCGCGGCGAAATCGACCCCATTAAAGCAGTGCTGTTGATAGGTCTTAAAAGCTTCCATATCCTTTTGATACACTTTTCCCGAAGCCGCCCTATCCAAAAGTAGTTCCAATTGATCGGTGGACTTTCCCCGGGCGGAAACGACCACTGCAATATTTTCGCCCGCTTTTGCCCTAGTGGTGATGATGTCGAGCACCCTTTCGATACCCTCGCCGTTCGCCAGGGATTTCCCTCCGAACTTTAATATCTTGATACGTCCTACACTTCCGTTTTTTCCGAAAACCGGCTTCAGCAACTGCTCCATCTGCTCGAACTCGATCAGAAAAGCATCGTGTCCGTGCAGGGAATTGACCTCCCCGTAGGTCACATTACTGTTCGCCTGGGCCAATCGCTTGTACGTATCCTTGTTCTCCTGGGCGGTAAAAAAGAGATCGGAATCGACACCGATGATATGGATGTTCATGTCGCTGTTCTGCAGCGCGGTAAAATTTTGATCCCCATACCGGGTCACGTCGATGGTCTTGAGCAGTTGGTTCATTAATTTGTACGCGGACAACTGAAAGCGCTGCTGCAATTTGTCACCGTGGTGCATCAACCAGCTTTCGACATTGAAAACCTTCAGCTCTTCGTTGGTGCTTCGCTTAAAACGTGACTTGAACGACTCGGGCGTCCGGTAGCACAGCATGGCGTGCATACGGGCGTCGTGCACAGGCTGTTTGGAATTGATAAGGAACTGCTCCTGAATCTGGCAATTGGCGATCAACCAGTCCGTAGACTTCCAATCGGAGGCCACGGGAACAAGATGTTCGGTGATCTTGGGGTTCAGCGCCGCCATTTCCCAGGCGAGGCCCCCACCTAAAGATCCCCCGATAATGGCATATAGTTTTTTTATGCCAAGCTGTTCCAGTCCCCATAAAAAAATGCGCGCCATATCGCCGGCCACGAAATCCTTATAATTATCGATGACAAAGGTATCGTGGCCGTTGCCGGGAACGTTAAAGGCCAGTATAGTATAGTTGTCGGTATCGATACGCTTACCTTCACCGATGAGTGCCGACCACCAGCCCCCGTCTCCGGTGACGTTGGAGTTTCCGGTCAGGGCGTGGTTGACCAGCACGATCGGTGCGGAATGCAGCTCGCGGCCGAACAGTTCGTAAGAAAGTTCGATTTTTTGGGTAACCCCGCCCAGGGTAGTAAAATGATCCAATTTTAAATGATGTAACATAGGTAGTGTTGCAAGCGCCGATTTTTAAAGGGTCGCAAAGGCCTGCTCCAAATCGGCTTTAAGATCGTTCAGATCCTCAAGCCCCACGGACAGACGGATCAGGTCTCTGGTAACACCCGCAGATTCCTGCGCTGCGTCATCCAATTGCTGATGGGTAGTGCTTGCCGGATGTATGATCAATGATTTGGTATCCCCGATATTGGCCAGCAACGAAAATAGCTTCGTGTGGTCGGCTATCTTTTTCGCGGATTCGAAACCGCCTTTGACCCCGAAGGTTATCAGCCCGCTTTGTCCTTTGGGAAGATAGGTTTGTGCCAGATCGTAATACTGGCTCGTTTTCAGTCCCGGATAGTTGACCCACGTAACCTCGTCCCTATCCTGCAGCCATTCGGCCAGGGAGAGCGCATTTTCACTAATATGCTTCATCCGAACGCCCAGCGTTTCTAAGCCTTGAATTATCTGCCAAGAGTTGAAGGGACTTGCGGCGGCCCCAAAATCCCTAAGACCTTCAATCCGTACTTTGGCGATAAAGGCCGCAGGACCCAAGGCCTCGTGATAGACAAGACCGTGATATCCTGGGGAGGGTTCCGTAAACTCGGGAAAGTTTCCGTTGCCGTAGTCGAAAGTACCCGCATCGATAATGGCGCCCCCGAGGGCTGTACCGTTGCCGTTGATATATTTGGTCAGGGCATGGATAACGATATTCGCCCCATGCTCGATGGGTTTTAACAAAGCAGGTGTAGGGACTGTATTATCGACCATAAAGGGAATCTTGGCAGCTTTCGCCTCGGAGGCTATCGCCTTCAGGTCCAACACGTCCAATTTGGGATTGCCCAAGGATTCCACAAAAACAACCCTGGTATTTTTCTGGATTGCCTTGCCGAAATTAGCGGTATCGGAAGGGTCTACGAACGTGGTGGTAATGCCCAGTCTCGGAAGGGTTACGTTCAACAGATTATAGGTGCCCCCGTACAGGCTGTTACAAGCGACGATATGGTCGCCAGTCCTTAAGAGCGTCAAGAGTGCCGTTGCAATGGCAGACATGCCCGAAGCGGTTACCACGGCAGCGATACCGCCTTCCAACGCGGCCAGGCGTTGTTCGAGTACATCGTTGGTCGGGTTGTTCAATCGCGTGTAAATATAGCCCGTTTCCGAAAGGTTGAAAAGATTGGCCGCATGGTCCGAATTTTCAAACACGTATGATGTGTTTTGGTACAGCGGTACGGCTCGGGTTCCTCCATGGGCCTTCACGTCGTGCCCCGCATGCAGGGCGTTCGTAGAAAAATTGAGATCACTCATAATTCTTGGTTTTAATTGTTAATCCCAAAGTCAAGCCAAGGGATGGATATGCGATTATAAAATCCTAAGTTATGAAGAAAGAAAATTACGGAAAGTAATTTGTTTGTGTTATCTGTCACGCCGTCAACGTGATAGAACGTAGCACCTTCTCCGCTCCCGTCCCGATCCTTGTAGGCAACAATCGGGAGGCAAAGGGTTGCTAAGGTTTCAAAGGGTCTATTCCCTCCACCTTTCTTGATAACCGATCAATACGTATTTGAACTTTTGAACAACAAATATAAGGATGGGGGAATGGATTTTCCTAATATATAGGATGAAATTATAGGTTAAAGGCTTTCCTGACCTCGTCGACCCTATCCAATTTCTCCCAAGTAAAGAGTTCCACTTCCTTTTCGACCCTCCCGCTGTAGGATGACTCGTATACCTTATTAACGGTTATGGGCTCCTTGCCCATGTGACCGTACGCCGCCGTCTCCAGATAAATGGGATTCCGCAATTTTAGCCGCTCTTCGATGGCAAAGGGACGCATATCAAAAATTTCCGCCACCTTTTTCGCGATTTCGCCATCGCTAAATCCAACTTTCGACGTGCCATAGGTTTCCACGGAAATGGAGGTGGGTTCTACTACCCCGATGGCATAGCTTACCTGCACCAATAGTTCGTCGGCCACGCCTGCGGCGACCAAATTCTTGGCGGCGTGACGGGCGGCATAAGCGGCGCTTCTGTCGACCTTGCTCGGGTCTTTCCCGCTAAAGGCGCCTCCGCCGTGCGCGCCTTTTCCGCCGTAGGTGTCCACGATAATCTTTCGTCCCGTCAGTCCGGCATCGCCATGGGGACCGCCGATTACGAATTTGCCAGTGGGATTGATATGGTATTTGATGCGGTCGTCGAACAATTTTTGGATGTTTTCCGGCAGTTGCGCCTTAACACGGGGAATCAATATGGAAACGATGTCCTTTTTTATGGTTGCCAGCATTTTTTCATCGTCGGCATCGAAGGCGTCATGCTGGGTGGAGATAACAATTGTATCGATACGCTGGGGCACATTGGTATCGGAATATTCCAGGGTGACCTGGGCCTTGGCATCGGGCCTCAAATACTTTATCTCTTGGCTCTCCCGGCGCAGCTCGGCCAACGTCTGCAGTAGTTTGTGAGAAATATCGAGGGCCAAGGGCATATAGTTGTCCGTTTCCCGTGTAGCGTAGCCGAACATCATGCCCTGGTCGCCCGCACCCTGCTCTTCCTTAGTCCCTCGGTCGACCCCTTGGTTGATGTCCTGGGACTGTTCGTGGATCAACGAAATTACCCCGCAGGAATCGCCGCTGAATTGGTATTCCCCTTTGGTGTAGCCAATGGCGTTGATTACCTCCCGTGCAATGTTCTGGACATCGAGATAGGTGTTGCTCCTGACCTCGCCGGCCAAAACGACCTGCCCTGTAGTGACCAGGGTCTCACAGGCGACTTTGCTGTCTGGGTCAAAAGCCAAAAAGTAATCCAGTAGGGCATCGCTGATCTGATCGGCGATTTTATCGGGATGGCCTTCACTAACGGATTCGGAGGTAAACAAATACGACATACTTTCGGTTTTTAGAATAGCATCCGGATTTGAAAGTAATGCCTGAAGAAGGTGATAGGTCAAATTCCTATCAACTGCTTTAGCATTTTTGTCCTGCCGATTGTATTCCGGCATCTAGCTTCCTTCGATAACTAGGCCCTGAAAAATCCCAAGGCTTGGGGACAGGACGAGAGGTTGCAATCAGTCAAATCCTTCCTCTTCAATTCAAGGCACAAAAGTACACAAACGGATGGAGAATAAAAATTCTACTACAAATGCATTCCCAAAAAATCCATTCCAAAAAATTATCCCACCGATATTCCTTTTAATTTTCACCTTCCCCAAGATACTTTGTATATTGTACGTTCCTAAAAAAAGACAATCTCGAACCCGTAATTTCAAAGCCTATGCACATCGCGGTAGCCGGCAACATTGGTTCCGGAAAAACCACCTTGACCGGATTATTGGCCAAACATTACAAATGGGAGGCCAATTTCGAGGATGTCGTCGACAACCCATACCTCGATGATTTTTATAATCAAATGGAGCGGTGGAGCTTTAACCTGCAGATCTATTTTCTCAACCACCGGTACCGGCAAATCTTAAAAATTAGGGAAAGTGGTAAAAACACTATCCAAGACCGTACCATCTACGAGGATGCCTATATCTTCGCCCCCAACCTGCATGCGATGGGCCTGATGACCAATCGCGATTTCAACAACTACAAAAGCCTGTTCGAACTGATGGAAACCTTGGTTCAGCCGCCCGATCTGCTTATCTATCTTAGGAGTTCAATCCCCAATCTCGTGGACCAGATCCACAAACGCGGGCGGGAATACGAAAACAGTATCTCCATCGATTACCTCAGCCGTCTCAACGAGCGCTATGAGGCGTGGGTACACGACTACGAAAAGGGAAACCTGCTCATTATCAACGTCGACGAAGTCAATTTTGTGGACAATCCCGAAGATCTGGGTACGGTCATCAACAAAATCGATGCGGAGATTCACGGTCTGTTTTAGATACACCGGATTTCCCGTTTAGATAAACCCGTTTTCCCGGGCGTGCTCAACTGCCTGTGTGCTACTTTCTACCAACAGCATCGGCGTTACCTTATAATTTTCGAACAGCCCCTTCACACGCTCCATCTTTTTCTTATGCTTCACACTCCTGAGATAAATAGCCAAAATGCTATCGGGATGTTGTTCTGCAATTTCCTTGTAAATGTCCGCGTCATGCTCGCCGCTATCACCGATCAGAATAAATTGTAGCCCGGGATAGGTTTTGAGGATGTTGATGATCTCCTTTTGCTTTTGGGGCTTTTCCCGTTCGGCGCCAATGCCGCCCCATCTCGGGAAATTCCGCAGCAGAATGGGGCCCTTCGGAAATGTATTCCTGACCAGGAACATTTCGAGATAACGGTACAGGTTCCACGGGCTGTGGCTGACGTAAAAAATGGGGTTGGCAGCCTTGCCCGATGCGCCACGGTGCAGCCGTCCGTAAAACTCCGCCGCACCATCGAGGGGGATACGCTCGCCCGGGCGTTTAAAAAAGGTGTTGAATACCACTTTCCACTTGAGGGAAGAAACCACGCCTGTATGCAATATAGTATCATCGATATCGCTGATAACCCCGTAATCGGCCGTTTTGGAAGGTATCAACAATTCTCCCGGAAAACGGTTTTGATGCAGTATCTCGCGCCGTAACGACGTATCGGTATAGGATATTTCATAGTTCACCCATCCTTCATCATTGGCCAGCTCCCTCAAATTTTCCAAGGCGGTATCGATTCTGTAATACCCCCACTTATCAGTAGCTCCCTTGACCGTTCTTCCATCCGTAAATCGGACGGTCACCCCGACATTTCGGACCTCGTCCGTTTCAAAACGCAACAAGGAATTCCAAACCAAGTTGAAAAATCCCTTTTTCGAAAGGTCTATTTCCTCGTCTTCCAATGCCCGTCCCCGCCCATAAAAATGCGAATCGGTGCCGTAGCTCTGAAACGCGATGATCTGTAATTTATCCCTTTTGCCGAACCACGCCATGGGATCAAATATAGCGAAAAGCTTCGATGCGGCACCCGCGATGTCCGATACCTCATTCAAAAGCCGGTTTGATAGCTTCCTTTATCTTTACTTCTTATTCCTGCTTCTACTTTCGAATATCGATACTTTCGATCGTGATTTCAGATGCTGATCCACCCGACGACTTGGCCCTGGTTTTTTCAAAAGCTACCAACTGACTTTTTACCTCGGCGTGCGTACCGGTGAAGGTTTTTTCTTCGGAGATTTTTTCGCCGTTGATCACCGTGGTGTAAGCAATGGTCGCTTCGGCCATGCCTTCGGCATCGGCATTTGCCTCGATCTGGATTTCATGGGCACCTTCGGAGACGGCGAATCCCGTTTCGCCCATGGCGATACTAGGTGCGATGACCAGGGCGACGACGGACATTAATTTCAAAAGGATGTTTAGGGACGGGCCAGAAGTATCCTTGAAGGGATCGCCAACCGTATCGCCCACTACGGCGGCCTTGTGGGCATCGGTACCTTTACGACCGTCGGATTCGATCATTTTTTTGGCATTGTCCCAAGCGCCCCCTGCGTTGGATTGGAAGATGGCCATCAACACACCGGCCGTGGTCACTCCTGCGAGGAGTCCACCCAACATCTCCGCCCCTCCGACAAAGCCAACTGCAACCGGTACGACGATGGCAAGGAGTCCGGGCAATACCATTTCCCTCAACGACGCCTGGGTCGAAATGGCCACACATTTTTCATATTCCGCTACGCCATCGGCCTTATCGAAAATCGCCCGGTCGGCCTCTGAGGCCTTGGACATATCAGAATCGTATTTTCGCATCACGCCCAAGGCAGCCTTTAATTCGGGAATATCGCGAAACTGGCGACGTACCTCCTCGATCATGGCAAGGGCGGCACGGCCTACGGCATTCATGGCCAGGGCGGAGAACACAAAGGGAAGCATCCCCCCGACCAGCAAGCCGGCCATAATATCAGGCCTGGAAACATCGATGGACGTGACGTTGGCCACCTTCATAAAGGCGGAGAATAAGGCCAGGGCGGTCAACGCCGCCGAAGCGATTGCAAAGCCTTTCCCGATGGCAGCCGTGGTATTTCCGACGGCATCCAATTTATCGGTGCGCTCCCGGACTTCGCCCGGCAGCTCCGCCATTTCGGCGATACCCCCGGCATTGTCCGAAATCGGTCCGTAGGCATCCACGGCCAACTGAATGCCCGTATTGGCGAGCATCCCAACGGCGGCGATAGCGATTCCGTACAATCCGGCGAAATAATGGGATATTAAAATAGCGGCTGCAATCAAAATAATCGGCACGGCGGTGGACATCATACCGACGCCCAATCCGGCGATAATATTAGTAGCCGCTCCGGTC
>DASSWC010000215.1:0-2156 GCA_035705395.1 Pricia sp.
GTACTGGAAAGAGAATACCGTCTCATGGCATTGGTTCCAAGCCCCTGTCGAGACCCAAGCCCTGATGATCGAAGCCTTTGATGAAATCCAAAACGATACGGAGACCATCGATAACCTGAAAGTCTGGCTACTCAAAAATAAGCAGACCAATCAGTGGAAAACTACGAAAGCCACTACCGAAGCCATTTATGCCCTGTTGTTGCAGGGCAGTGAATGGCTGTCCGTCACCGATGCGGTCGAGGTGCTGGTCGGGGGAGAGAAAATCGAGCCGTCCAAACAGGATGCCGTCAAGATAGAGGCGGGCACCGGGTACTACAAAATCGCTTGGGAAGCCCGCGAAATCGAACCCGAAATGGCCGAGGTACAACTCACCAAAAAAGGGAACGGTATCGCCTGGGGCGCCTTATACTGGCAATATTTCGAAGATCTGGATAAGATTACATCCGCCGAAACCCCGCTACAACTCAAGAAAAAACTTTTCCTGAAAAAGAATACCGCTACCGGTGAGGAAATTTCCGAAATCACGCCGAAGAACATGCTGAAAGTCGGCGACCTCGTCCGGGTGCGCATCGAGCTTCGTGCCGACCGCGATATGGAATTCCTGCATATGAAAGACATGCGCGCCGCCGGTTTTGAACCCATTAACGTATTATCGAAGTACAAATGGCAAGACGGCCTCGGCTACTATGAAAGCACGAAGGATGCCAGTACCGATTTCTTTTTCGATTACCTGCCGAAAGGGGTATATGTTTTTGAATACGACCTACGGGTAAACAATGCGGGGGAATTCAGCAATGGCATCACCACCATTCAAAGTATGTATGCCCCGGAGTTCAGGAGTCATTCGGAAGGGGTGCGGGTGCAAGTGGGCACAAACCACGAATAAATTTATTCAGGGGGATATTTGGCAAAAACTTTGGTGACCAAGGCTTGTAGTTTTTCATCGCGTTCCACGGGAGAAAGATTTTCCTTGAACGTACTTTGGCTAATGGCCTGCCAGAATAGTTGATCTTTTTGGTTGTCCACAAAATCGAAACGGATCTGCCGTCCCATATTGGGACGCCCTACGGGAATGCCGACGGAAACCCCGCCCCCGACATTTCTTCCTCCACCACCGAGTCCGACGCCCACGGTATTGTTTCTTGGTTTTTGAAAGGAACTGCTCTCGATATTTATAAAAAACTCGGGTTCCGCGGTGAGTTTTATTCCCTTGGCCTGCATTTCGGCATCCACGGCATCGAGCAAGCGTTTGGTATCCAATTCACTGAGGCCGGTCTGCATTTCGGGATAGTAATTATACGTGGTATAGTTGGAAAAGTCGACTTCGTTATCGTAATCGTAACTGACCTTGATGGCGCTGCATGAGAGTAGAAGCAGCACCATCATTGAACAAAGCATCTTTTTCATCACATTCTTTTATATAAAATTACGAAAAAGAACCATCACTTTCTTCGACCAGCCTCCGCCTGACTCCCCAAATGATAAACAAAGCTTTCAAGAGTACCAAAATATCTTTGCTTGACCCTTCAAGCGTTTAACATTTCCCAAAGCCGGTCCTTGAGTTCGGTGATGCCCTGCTGCGCCACAGATGAGATGAACATAAAGGGGACGTTTTGCAAATCTTTCCCCAGTTCTTCGCGCATCTCGGTCATGAGCTCTTCGTCAAGCATATCGCTTTTGGAAATGGCTACCAAACGTTCCTTATCTATCAGTTCGGGATTGTACCTGCGGAGTTCATTTAGTAATATTTCATATTCCCTGGAAATATCCTTGCTGTCGGCGGGAATCAAGAATAGCAGCGTGGCGTTGCGTTCGATATGCCGCAGAAAATAATGCCCAAGCCCTTTTCCTTCGGCCGCTCCTTCGATTATCCCGGGAATATCGGCCATCACGAAACTTTTGAAATCCCGATACTCCACAATGCCCAGATTGGGTTTTAGGGTAGTGAACTCATAGTCCGCTATCTTAGGTTTGGCGGAGGTAATCACCGAAAGCAAAGTGGACTTGCCCGCGTTGGGAAAGCCTACCAGTCCCACATCCGCCAGCACCTTGAGTTCAAGGGTAACCTCGACTTCCTGGCCCGGGATACCGGGTTGGGCGTATCTCGGGGTTTGGTTCGTACTGCTTTTGAAATGCCAGTTGCCCTGCCCGCCCTT
>DASSWC010000216.1:0-4786 GCA_035705395.1 Pricia sp.
TAGATCTTATGTGCCATACAGGAGGTGTGGTTTTCGGAACCGGCGAAATGACTGAACCTTCGCATGTTTCCAAAGACAAAACTACAAATTTTATTTGATTTGCCCGATTATACCCTCTAAATCCAACAAAAATGCATATTCTTTGGCCACTTCCTTCAGGGCTTCAAAACGTCCGGAAGCTCCGCCGTGCCCGGTATCCATGTTAATATCGAATACCAATTGGTTGGTATCGGTCTTGACCTCACGCAGTTTGGCCACCCATTTCGCCGGCTCGAAATACTGCACCTGTGAATCGTGCAGTCCCGTTGTCACCAGCATGTTCGGATACTCCTGCGCCTTCACCTGGTCGTAGGGGGAATAGGATTTCATATACTCGTAATACTTTTTTTCGTTGGGATTGCCCCATTCATCGTATTCGCCCGTGGTCAGGGGAATGGAATCGTCAAGCATCGTGGTAATGACATCCACAAAAGGTACGGCGGCAATTACCCCGTTATACAGTTCGGGCGCCATGTTCACGACCGCGCCCATCAACAGTCCCCCGGCGGAACCCCCCATGGCGTACAAATGATCGGCACTGGTATAGCCCTCGGAAATCAGGTATCGGGAGCAATCCACAAAATCGGTAAAGGTATTCTTCTTTTTGAGCAGTTTACCGTCCTCGTACCAAGGCCTTCCCAAATACTGGCCTCCGCGGATATGCGACAGGACATAGACAAAACCTCTGTCCAAAAGGCTGAGACGAACGGTCGAGAAATAAGGGTCGATGGTCGCGCCGTAGGACCCATAGGCATATTGTAGGATTGGCGTATCCGCATGTAACCGGGTATTTTTATGGTACACGATGGACATGGGCACCATTACCCCGTCCCGCGCCGTGGCCCAGATGCGCTTTTCAACATAATTATCCTTGTCGAAGTGGCCACCTAGCACTTCCTGCTCCTTTTTGACCTCCTTTTCCCGGGTACGCATATTGAAATCCACGATCGAAGTCGGCGTTGTCATTGAAGTATAGACGTAACGCAAGGTGTCGGTGTCAAAATCGGGATTCCGGCTGACCCCGGCCGTGTAGGTCTCGCTGGAGAATGGCAAATAATAATCGTCGGTACCGTCCCAACGCACGACCTTGATTTTGTTGAGTCCGTTTTCGCGTTCCGATAGCACGAAGTATTCCTTGAAAATATCGATATCCTCCAACAGCACCTCGTCCCGATGGGGAATAAATTCTTTCCAATGCGCCGAAGAAGTAGCGTCTTCCCCCACTTTCATCAACTTAAAGTTGGTAGCGTCATCCTTATTGGTCAATACATAAAAATGTCCGCCGTAGTGCGAAATGCCATATTCCAGTCCCCTTTCCCTCGAAGAGAACATTTTTGGTGTTCCGTCGGGGTCATCCGCCCGAAGCGTCTGATATTCAGAGGTCAAGGTGCTGGTCGAACCGATTACGATATATTTTTTGGACTTCGTTTTGTATACAAAGGTGCTGAACGTATCGTCCTTTTCATGAAATACCAGTCCGTCCCCATCGGAAGACGTGCCCAGCTTATGCCGGTACACCTTGTCCGAACGCAGGGTCACCGGATCTTTTTTGGTGTAGAACAGGGTCTTATTATCGTCGGCCCAGACCGAGCCGCCGGTGGTATTCTCGATTTTGTCCTCGTAGATTTCCCCCGTCTCCAGGTTTTTGACCTGAATATGGTACTGCCTTCTCGAGACTGTATCGACCCCAAAGGCCGCCAGTCTGTTATCCGGGCTCACAGCAATTCCCCCGATGCTGAAATATTCATGCCCCTCGGCCATTTTGTTACCGTTGAACATGATTTCCTCCTCCGCCTCCAGACTTCCCTTTTTTCGGGAATAGATAGGATATTCCTTTCCCGTTTCATAGCGGGTAATGTACCAGTAACCGTTCTTTTTATAGGGCACCGATGCGTCGTCCTCCTTGATACGGGATTTCATTTCCTGAAAAAGGGAATCCTGAAAGGTTTTTGTATGGGCGGTCAAGGTATTGTAATATGCGTTTTCCGCATCAAGATGCGCAATTACTTCTGGATTTTCCCTATCCCTCATCCAATAGTAGTCATCGATTCTGACATCGCCGTGTTTTTCTAGTTTTTTGGGGATTTTTTGGGCTACGGGAGCCGAAATTTCTTTTGTATTTCGTTCCGTGGGTGCCGTAATTTCTTTCATCGTATTCACTTGGCTATGGCTTGAGATCGCAAAGGTAAGGCATAGCGCCAGAAGGATTTCTTTTTTTGCGGGATGTTTCATTTTGTTCGAAAATTGAACGGTCTTCGACGTGACCGAACGCTATTGGCCGCCTATAATTGGGATAGTCAAATCAATAGGATGGTGCCAATCCGTGGACAATTTAGTACATTTGACGGTATACTATTTAAAAAATCACGATTATGTTCGGAGATATGATGGGAATGATGGGCAAACTCAAGGAAACCCAGGAAAAAGTAGCGGCTACCAAGAAGCGGTTGGATACGGTTTTGGTGGACGAAAGTTCTGCGGAATCGCTCGTAAAGGTGACCATTACGGCCAATCGGCAAGTCAAGGGAATACAGATTGACGATCGTCTTTTAAAGGATAAGGAGCAGTTGGAGGATTACCTCATCCTCACACTTAACAAGGCCATTGAAAAGGCGACCCAGGTCAACGAGACGGAACTCGCCGCCGTCGCCAAAGAGGGAATGCCAGACATTCCAGGCCTGGATGCATTATTTGGGAAATAGCAGATGACCATTACTCAGCTACAATACGTGCTCGCAGTGGCCGAGTATCGAAACTTTACCTTGGCAGCCGAAAAAAGCTTTGTCACCCAGCCTACCCTGAGTATGCAAGTGCAAAAACTTGAGGATGAGCTGGACGTCCTTATCTTTGATCGCGGCAAAAAACCAATCGGTATCACCGCTGTGGGGGAAAAAATCGTGGCTCAAGCCAAGAACATCGTCAACGAGGCCAACCGTATCAAAGATGTCGTCGATCAAGAAAAGGGTTTTATCGGGGGGGATTTTACGCTGGGAATCATTCCTACGGTCATGCCGACCCTGCTGCCTATGTTTCTGAGGACCTTTATCGATAGATATCCCAAGGTAAATCTGATTATCAAGGAGCAGAATACGGAAGGCTTGATCCGAAATTTGCAGGACGGCCATTTGGATGCCGCCATCGCCGCTACGCCCTTGGAAACCGAATCCATCACGGAACGGCCCCTGTACTATGAACCTTTTGTAGGTTACGTTCCCATGGATCACCGTCTGGCGGCATTGGATAAAATCACACCCAAGGACCTCGACATCGGCGACGTGCTGCTGTTACAGGACGGGCATTGCTTTCGCGACGGCGTCATCAACCTTTGCAAGGCGCCTCGGAATTCTGAAAACGAACATTTTCGCTTACAGAGCGGCAGTTTTGAAACCATGGTCCATTTGGCCGATGAGGGTTTGGGCATGACCCTGTTACCCTATTTGAATACGCTGGAACTCAATGCGGAAAAGAAAAAGAACCTCCGCTATTTTGAAAACCCGTCCCCAGCCCGCGAAATCAGCCTCATATATCATAAAAAGGAGCTTAAAATACAGATTACGGAGGCCCTAAAAAGTGTAATCTCCTCGATTGTCAGGGGTGCGATCGCCTTTCAGGACGTAAAGATTATCAGTCCGCTGCATACGAAGTAATCCGTCGTTAAAAAAAAGAAAGCGGGCATCACATAAAGATCAAGTGGGCCACAAAATAAAGACAAGTGGACCACAAAAGTTAAGGGCGACCTAAAAAAGTATGGGCGGTGCCCTTTAAAAAAAGAAACCCCTGAAAATCAAGGGCCTTTTGGTCTATTTTTTAATGTAAATCAGACTGGGTTGGAGCTCCGGTCTATCCGTTATGAACTTTAGCAACCAGAGTTTAAGTTGTTCGACTTCCTCGGGGAGTAATCTTGAAATCGCTTTTTGGAGTTCCTTACAAAATAATTTTACGTCGAAACTGACCTTTTTAAGTACCGTTTTAGAGTACTCAAGCATACCGCTAGCCATATTCAAAATGTTTAATTAATTAGTTGTTTTACAGCATTTCAATGCCTCTAAAGTTAAACATTAAAGCGTCCATTCTAGTGCGATAACTTAGTTAAATCTTACTTAATTTCTTGTTAAATACCCTATTTTTGGGAACCAAAATAGAAAAAGCTAATGCAAAAAATAGTATTGAGTTGCATAATTGGATCGTTTTTAATCGGATGTGCATCCGCAAAAAAAAACATACAACGGACGACCGACGACATTTTGGAGACCCACTTTTACAAGAACCAGTTTACGGGATTTTTAGTGGTGGATGCCGATTCGAAAGATACCCTTTACGCCCTGAACGCCACCCGATATTTTACGCCCGCAAGCAACACCAAGATATTTACCCTGTATGCCGGTCTGACATTTTTGCCCGACAAGGTGCCCGCTTTGAAATATTTGAAGAAAAACGATACCCTTTTTGTAAAAGGCACGGGCGATCCGTCATTTTTACATCCGGTTTTAAAGGATAGTACGGGGTTGGAATTTCTGCGCAAACATCGGAATATCGCCCTTTACCTAAACAATTTTCAGGAGTACAGGTTAGGCCCCGGATGGTCATGGGGCGATTATCAATATTACTACCAGCCCGAAAGAAACGCCCTTCCGCTATACGGCAACGTGGTTACTATTCACGGCCCGGATTCCGTCAACGTGGTTCCCTCCTATTTTGAGGATAGTGTGGAAAAAATCGACTATTTACTGCAGCGCGAAATAGATAA
>DASSWC010000217.1:0-6343 GCA_035705395.1 Pricia sp.
GGTTCCTCCCATAAAGGCGTATTTTCTGTTTTTGGGATAGGGTCCCCAGAAATTGGAAGTGGGTGCCTGGGCGGACCTTGTAGATGCAATGTCCGTCCCTGGTGCCACGACATCCGGTTTGATCCTACTTTCGTTACCGCAGGGCCCCCTACTGCTAAAACCCGCCATCCCTTCCGTATCGCCGGATATCAAAAAATCCTTTATGGGCTGCTCGGGATATTTGTCCGGCCATGCCATGCCGTGCGTCAATTTAGAAAATCCACCTTGGGTCCTTGCGCTTCTGCTAGCCCCAACGCAAAGGGCATTTTTTGCGGTAGCCGGGGATCCCAACGACAGCCAGTCCACGAAACCGGGATTGCTGTTCCTGGGGCTGAATGCCGTACCTTCGTTACCAGCCGATATTACCAAAAGCATGTCTCTGTGGGTATGGACAAACTCGTCAACTTCCAGCGAATTAAAGCGATATTCCGATTCCGTGGCGCTTCCCCAACTGTTGTTGTGAACCCTGACCCCAGCGTCATATGCTTCCTGGAACAGTTCGGCAAGATCGTGCGGTATGCCGCTTATGCCCCCATTGTCATCCAAAAGGGACTGAAAAAAAAGTTGGGCCTCGGGTGCCATGCCTTTTATTTTACCCTCCGAGCATGACCCGTTCCCAACAATAGATCCCGAAACATGGGTGCCATGGCCATTTGGATCCGAGGTGTCGTTATGCCTTCCCCAAGCAGTGACTTTTAAAATGCGCTCTTTCAGGTCAGGGTGGTCCGCATCTATTCCTGTATCCGCCACTCCTACGATTTCACCGGCTCCCGTTAAAGAACTGTCTATTAGAAACCTATCCTCTTCTGCAACATCGATGTGAAGCGACTCCCTGGCCAGGTAATTGTGCAAGACGGGTTTAACATATTCTTCCACGCCGTAGACAGCTTCATGCCGGCCGAGCAAGATCAGTACTTCCTCCTTTTTTATCCTTACGCGAAATTTTCGTCCGCTTTGCTCCAGTATCGAAATTTTATGGGCTTTCAGGAAAGAAAGAAACGCGTCGATACTTGCGTCCCGGTGAAGCCGAATATCGTAAAGGCCCACCACGATGCTCTGGGAAGCGAAAAGGTCGAAATAACTGGAAACGGATCGCTGTAACACCAGTTCCTTGTCCACCATCGCAAAGGGCCTATAATCTGTTATAAACTTTAGCGCTTCAAAAACTTTTGGCTCGTTGGTTTTTACTTTATATGCGTTATATTGCATTAATTCCCTAAGCGCTACATGATTTTTGGTCAATTCTGTTTTCCAAGCAGGAAGCAGGGGTCCCATTAATTGGATTAAATATAGCTGCGTCGTCTGAGGGTAAGGCGTTTCCATCTTTGTCACGGAACGGAGCTGAACCGATCGCCGGCCGGTCAGCGAGGCACCGATACTTCTTGGAATTCCAGCCGTCATTTTGGATGGATCTTGATGAAAATCCATTAAAATGGAGTGTTTTTTTAGCAATGCTATTTTAGAAGTTTCTATGGTACCGAAAATATAGGCCTCGGTTTCTGAAATGGGGGTCACGTTTTCAAGAATAAGGGCTTTCTCCTTTGGAAAATAATAGTAGGCGGAAATGGGTAGCGTTGCCATGCTTTATAGAGAAGTATTACCTAAAATTTATGATATTTCATTCAAGATAGATAATCAAGGAAAAGATTGGCAGTATTTTTATACGAATGGTATGAAATTATGTGTGTATGGTTACTTAAAATTATGAAATAGCCTCAACGTGCCTACTTTTCAAGCGGCCCTTGAAGTGGATTTGAGACATGAATTGGGTGGTCTAAGGATCTATTTACTGTAATCCGTCTTTCCGTTGTCGCAACAGCGCTTCCAAAAAGTAATAATCCGCATAGACTATCGCAACGTCCATTTCATCCTTTTGAGGCCAGTTGCCCGTACTGTGTTCCAAGATAAAGGGGGCATCGACCTTAGCGGGTAATAGGTATTCCTTGGATTGCAACGTATCCAACATCTTATTTGCATAATCTATATACTTGCTATCGTCGGTGTATCCATCCAATTCGAAAAAGGCAGAGGTAATTATCGCCGCCGCGGAGACATCCCTGACCGCATCGGGAATCTTCGGGTCGTCGAAGTCCCAATAGGGCACGCCATCTTCCCGTAACCTGTCGTGATGCAGGTAGAAATCGGCGGTAGCTTGTGCCTGGTTCAGATACGTGGTGTCTTGGGTATACCGATAGGCCATGGTAAAGCCGTAAATGCCCCAGGCCTGTCCCCGTGCCCAAGAGGATTCATCGTTGAAACCTTGATGGGTCACTTTGTCCTTCACCGCTCCGCTGACCGTATCGTAGACCACGACGTGGTACATACTGTTGTCGACCCGGATGTGGTTTTTTAGCGTCGTATTGGCATGCTCGACCGCCATCTTATGAAAGGTACTGTCACCAGTAATCCGGGTCGCTTCGAAAAGTAGTTCAAGGTTCATCATATTGTCGACGATAACGGGGAATTCCCATGCGTCGGCATTGAAATCCCACGAACGTAAAGAACCGACGTTTTCGTTGAACCGCGTGGCCAGGGTTTTCGCGCTTTGCACGATGATGTCGGCGTACGTACTGTCTTTCGATATCTTTAGGCCTTGGCCAAAGCTACAGAAGATCTTAAAGCCCATGTCGTGGGTGCCGGCGTTGAATTTCTCCCTTTCCATAAGGGATGTCCACTGCGCCGCTTTGTTTTTATAGGCCTCGTCTCCGGTAAGTTGATAGAGGTGCCACAGGTTTCCCGGGAAAAAACCGCTCGTCCAGTCATGGGAAGGTACCTTCCGTATGGTCTGGGTGGAGTCGTCATAGCTTCTCGGGAAGGCCATGGAATCCACTGGATACTCCAAAAGTTTTTGATAACGGACCTGTAAAAGGGAATCGACAGAGATAGATTGATTCGTGTTTTCGTTTTCTGTGTTCGTCTTACAGGAAACCCAGATTATCAGAAATCCTACTGCCAAGACCCAAAATTTCATTTTTTGCATGGTGTGTTAATTTAAAATTTTACTATTTAAGCGGGATGATTTTTGTTGCCATTGGCGGCAGTACTTTTATTAGGATTTAAAATCGCTGCCCGCCATTCCGTCCAGATTTGATTTTCATGACAAATTGGTTGTTGGTATACGTGGAATTTTATTCCGTTTGGTCGAATCCCGTACAATGAGTTTTGGGGCCAGCATGATCGTTTGATCATTTACGAGCGTATTTCCGTTTTCAAAATAATCCAGTAACAGATTGCAGGCCAGGCGGCCGATTTCGGTGCCGAACTGGTCTACCGTGGTCAGCGAAGGTTCGATGACCGCTGAGGTAGGTTCGTTGCTGAAACCCGCAAGGGCGATGTCATTTGGGACTTTTACACCTGCCTTTTTAAGGTAATTTAACGCCCCTATCGCTGCGAAGTCATTGGCGCAGAAAATACCGTCTACGTCAGGGTGTTCCTTTACTATTTTTTCTGCCAAACGATATCCGTCTTCCTGCATCATCTTGGAAACGAAAACCAAATCCCCGTCATAGGGTAGGTTGTATTTTTCCAGGGCCGATCGGTAGCCCCCATGCCGATTCCTATAAATTTCGGTCTCCAGGGGAGCCGTGAAATGACCAATTTTACGGCATCCTTGTTGGATCAAGTGTTCCGTGGCCTCGAAGCCGCCCCGCACATCGTCGATCAATACCTTGCCCGTCTGCTTCATACTGGCCACGTGGCGGTCAAAAAAAACCAAAGGGGTGCCATTTTCGAAACATTCAGTGAGGTGGCGAGGATCCTGCGTTTCCATGGCAATGGATATCAAAATACCGTCTACCCGGTTCGCAATTAAGTTGCGAACGATTTTTCGTTCCCGCTCGACTTTTTCCAAAGATTGACATATAATAACGTTGTATCCGGCCTGGTGCGCCCGCTCTTCGATACCGGCGATGGTGGATGAGAAGAAATGCCGGGATATACGCGGGACGATGACGCCGATCGTATTGCTTTTATTACGACGTAGATTGGAGGCCAATAAATTCCGCGTGTACCCCAATTCCCTTGCTTTGGCCCGGATTTTCTTTTTGGTAGCGGGTTTTACCCGATCACTGTCGTTGAGTGCCCTGGATACCGTCGAGCTGTCAATGCCCAGGGTCTTGGCTATTTCGTGAATGGTGGCTTTTTTCATCGACATCGATAGAATGGAATATTCTAGCTATGGAAATCATTACTTCTATCAAATGTAGGGATTTTTATTATTATACAATCGATTGTATGTTTTTTTTGCTATTTTAGCGTCTATTAGAAAGTAATTCGGGATTTAAACGCAATACATGGCAAAAACAATCGTAATTACCGGCGCCGGGGGTGTACTTTGCAGCACCTTGGCCCTGGCCCTGGCACAAGAGGGACATAATATTGGGGTGTTGGACCTCAAAAAAGAAGCGGCGGACAAGATTGCGGATGAAATCAACACGGCTGGAGGCAAGGCACTCGGCGTAATGGCGAATGTCTTGGAAAAGCCTTCCCTTGAAAGGGCGAAGAGGGAAATCAATGAAAAATGGGGGCCCTGTGACATCCTCATAAATGGAGCTGGCGGAAACCATCCCCTCGGCACAACCAGCAATTCCCATTTCTTGGAGGAAGACCTGAAAACGACGACCGAGGGTTTCAAGTCTTTTTTTGATTTGGATTCCGAGGGTATCCAATTCACTTTTAACCTTAATTTTATAGGTACGCTGTTACCGACGCAGGTATTCGCCAAAGACATGGTCGGTCGGGAAGGATGCAGTATATTGAATATTTCATCGATGAACGCTTTTACCCCCTTGACTAAAATTCCCGCCTACAGCGGTGCCAAAGCGGCGGTCTCCAATTTCACCCAATGGTTGGCGGTTCATTTTTCGAAGGTGGGTATCCGCGTAAATGCGTTGGCACCCGGTTTTTTCCTGACCGAACAGAATCGAACCTTGTTGACCAACGCGGATGGTTCATTGACGCCAAGGGGCTCCACAATTATCGAACAGACCCCAATGGGGCGTTTCGGGGAACCCGAAGACTTGGTCGGAACTACCTTGTGGCTCTGCGGTGATGCGGCAGCCTTTGTGACGGGCGTGGTCGTGCCCATCGACGGAGGCTTCAGTGCCTTTAGCGGCGTTTAATTTATAAATAGGAAAGAAGTGACATTAGAGCAAACATGGCGGTGGTACGGACCCAACGATCCGGTGACTTTGTCCGATATCAAGCAGGCAGGCGCCACGGGAATCGTAACGGCCTTGCACCAAATCCCCAATGGGGAGGAATGGCCGCTCCTGGAAATCAAAAAAAGAAAGGACGCCATTGAGACAGCCGGCCTTGCCTGGTCCGTCGTCGAGAGCGTTCCAATTCATGAGACCATCAAGACCCAGCGGGGCGATTACCAAAAATATATCGAAAACTACAAAAAAACCCTGACCAACCTGGGGCGGTGCGGCATCGATATCGTGTGCTATAATTTTATGCCCGTCCTGGACTGGACGCGTACTGATTTGGAGTACAAAATGCCCGACGGCTCCACTGCCCTGCGCTTTGAGGCGGATGCCTTTGCCGCCTTTGAACTCTTTTTATTGCAGCGGCCCGGGGCAGGGGAGGCCTATACTAAGACAAGACAGGCCGCTGCAAAACGCCGTTTCAACGAACTTACCGACGAAGAAAAAAAGACCTTGTCGAATACCATTATTGCAGGACTTCCGGGTGCCGAAGAAGGCTATTCGCTGGAAGAGTTCAACTCCATTCTGGCCACTTACGACAGGATCGATGCCACCAAACTTAAAAAACACCTGTTCGAATTTTTGAAACAGATAATCCCTGTAGCGGAGAAGGCCGGCGTTCTGATGTGCATTCACCCGGATGATCCGCCCTATCCCATTTTGGGACTTCCCCGTGTCGTCAGTACCGAACGGGATATTATTGACATCTACGAGGCGGTCGACAGTCCCAACAACGGACTTACCTTCTGCACCGGCTCCTTCGGGGTTCGGGAGGACAATGACCTGCCGAAAATGATAGAACGCTTGGGCGACCGCATTCACTTTATCCATCTTAGAAGTACGCAGCGTGATGCCCAGGGAAATTTCCACGAGGCCGATCATTTGGAAGGCGATGTGGATATGTTCGCCGTGATGCGGGCATTGGTAAAGGAGCAAGAAAGAAGAAAAAAATCCGGTCGAAAAGATATACGCATGCCCATGAGGCCCGATCACGGCCATAAAATGCTGGACGACCTTGGTAAAAAGACCAATCCCGGGTATTCCGGCATTGGAAGGCTTCGCGGTCTTGCGGAATTACGGGGCCTTGAAATGGGAAT
>DASSWC010000218.1:0-2147 GCA_035705395.1 Pricia sp.
GTGTACCAAAGATACTTCTGAAGCCACATCGGCCAAAAATATGGCCCAGTCGAGGGCGGAATCCCCTCCCCCTGCGATGACCACTTTCTTGTCACGATAGACTTCCGGGTCCTTAATCATGTAAAAGACCCCTTTGTCCTCGAAATCCCGGATGTTCTCGATGGGCGGCTTTCGGGGTTCAAAAGAGCCCAATCCGCCGGCGATGACAACAATGGGAGCGTGGTGCCGCGTACCTTTGTTGGTCGTAACGATGTAAGAGCCGTCTTCCTGTTTATCCAAGGTTTCCGCACGTTCGCCCAAGGTGAATCCGGGTTCAAAGGGTTTTATCTGCTCCATCAGGTTATGCACAAGGTCACCTGCCAAAATTTCCGGGAAGGCGGGAATATCATAAATGGGCTTCTTGGGGTAGATCTCGGAGCATTGTCCGCCGGGTTGGGGCAACGCATCTATCAAATGGCACCTCAATTTGAGCAATCCCGCTTCGAACACGGTAAAAAGTCCCGTTGGGCCTGCGCCGATAATGATCAAGTCTGTCTTTATCATCTTTCAAAAGTATTTAATGAACTCGTCTTGAGTTCAGTACAAAATATTCAATGGTCGGCATCGAAGAACGCGTAATTTCCTACTGCTCCATACGAACGGGGGTATACGCATCATATTCCTTTTGTATTTCGAGGATTTTCTCGCGATGCCGCACCACTTCCCCGATAATTATAATGGCGGGATTGGCCAACTGTTTTTCGGCGACCTCTTTTTCTATGGATGCTATCGTGCCTATCCCCACTTTTTCATCCGTACGGGTGCCATTTTGGATAATAGCAATTGGCATGTCCGATTTACCTTCCTTTTTGAAGAGGGCAACGATTTGGGATAATTTGGACATGCCCATCAAAATGACCACCGTAGCATTGCTCTGCGCCGCCAGCTGCACATCCTTCGATAGTTTGTGCTCTTTGGTAGTACCCGTGATTACCCAAAAACTCTCCGACGCCCCCCTTTTGGTTACCGGAATGTTTTGTGCGGCAGGTACGGACAAACAGGACGATATTCCGGGCACCATGGCCGTTTCAAGTCCGTGTCCGGCGGCATATTCCATTTCCTCGGCACCGCGTCCGAAGACAAAGGGGTCGCCGCCTTTGAGCCTGACGACCTGCCCCTGGGTTCTCGCCCGGTTGACGATCAGTTCGTTGATCTGTTCCTGTTGGTAGGAATAACAACCTTTCCGCTTACCGACGAAGATGTGTTCGGCGTTCGGGGCATAGGCCAACAAATCGGGATCTACCAAGGCATCATAAAGTACTACGGCTGCGTTTCGTAAGGCTTTAACGGCTTTTAGGGTAATAAGTTCCACGTCGCCCGGCCCGGCACCGATGACGGTCAATTTCGGGCGGAAAGGTCCCTGCGGGCGGCCATCATCCCATGGATTGGAATTCACCGAATCCTGTTGGGAATTGCGTACCCGTAGCCCGTTTGAATCGGTGTTATGTTCCTTTTTGTTATCCATCCCTATTGTATTTCCGTCAGTGCCCTTACGTATATTTCCGTCCCATACTATACCTATACTGCTGCCAGTTCCTGTTCCCTAAATGCTTCGACGGACTTCAAAAATAATTTGGCATCCTTTAAACAGCTTTTGGCAAAGGCTTCCGTCGGTTCGGTATTCTTGATCTGGAGCGCCATGGTCGAAAAGTCATTCCAACCGGCCACCGGTGCGATACGACCGGGGGTCGTAAATTTTTCATCGAAATCGGAGATAATGCCCACATGCGTGTTCACCTTTACATTTTCGCCGGTCAGGAGGGCCTTGGCAGAGTTGACCATGGAGGAATACGCGTGATAGATACTGGCCGCCCATTTTTGGTGCTCCAGACTTTCCCGGGCGTTTTCGATCTTTTCCTCGCTATCGAACAGCAGGGTCGCTATCAAATCGATGACTACGCCCGCACATTCGCCAATGCCTATGGCCGTTTTATACCTTTCCGTGTTGCCCCAGTCGATAAAATCCTCGGGGGTCAGGGTATCGGTATCGGACAGGTGGGTCAAGAAATCGTAGAAGTATTTCTGGCCCTTTTCGGCATAATAATCTCCATAGGATGCACCCTTGCCGTTGGCCTCGTAATCGTCAAGCACCAAACGGAGGGCTTCGG
>DASSWC010000219.1:0-7775 GCA_035705395.1 Pricia sp.
TACAACATCCGCCACCTCGATAACAAGAACAGCGCTACCGAGCGCAAGGAAATACTTAAGTGGTTTTCCGAAACGCCCGATGCCATCCTGACCTCGGTAAGCATTCTAACGACCGGCTTTGACGAACCCACAGTGGAGACCATTATGTTGAACCGTGCGACCCGCTCCCTGACCCTATACTTTCAGATGATCGGCCGGGGTTCCCGGGTGCTGCCGGAAAAGGAGAAATTCAACGTCGTGGACCTGGGAAACAATGTGGCCCGCTTCGGCCTCTGGAGCGCACCGATCGATTGGCAGGAAATCTTCCATTTCCCGGATTTTTATCTGGACAATATCAAGAATGACGAAGATATCGAGCGGGATTTCGTCTACGAAATGCCGGATGATTTGCGGGAAAAATTCCGAAAGTCCGACAACATCGAGTTCGATATCAAAAAGGAGTATAAAAAAGTATTTGCGGAAGGGATGAAATCCAAAATCGTCCTGGAACGCAGTATCGAACAACATGCGGAAATCTGTGTAGAAAATGCCGATGATGTCTTTGACGCCCGCATGTTGGCCAAGGAACTGAAGGAAGAGATTGCCTACCGCGTGCGCCAGTATTCCTATTGCATCATGAACAACACCAAGAACTATAAGGAATGGTTGGAAGAGGATTACGAGCGCAAACTGCGATCCAGCATTTCAAGGCGATTTGCGGCGAGGATGTAATAGGTATAGGGGGCTGTGAAAAAGGTGAAGCCAACCCATACAGCGGCTGAAGTACAAAATTCTAAATCCGACAACCGAATTACCAAATAACCAAAGCGTCAAAAAATGGCTGGAAATACTTTTGGAACCCTATTTAAACTGACCACTTTCGGCGAATCGCACGGCGTGGCCATCGGCGGTGTCCTCGACGGATGTCCCTCCGGGATTGAAATCGATCTCGATGCGATCCAAAGGGAAATGGACCGAAGAAAACCGGGACAATCCGCTATCGTCACCCAGCGAAAGGAAGCGGACGAGGTGGAATTCTATTCCGGTATTTTTGAGGGAAAGACTACGGGAACTCCCATAGGTTTCGCCATCCACAACACCAATCAAAAATCAAAGGACTATTCCCACATCAAGGATTCCTACCGTCCCTCGCACGCCGATTACGTCTATGACCAGAAATATGGATTCCGTGATTATAGGGGCGGTGGTCGTAGCTCCGCCCGGGAAACGGCGAGTAGGGTTGTGGCCGGGGCGATCGCAAAGCAGTTTTTGTCAGCGGTTAAAATCAATGCTTTTGTATCCCAAGTCGGGAAATTGAAGATGGAAATTCCCTATCAGGAACTAGACCTTTCGGTAACGGAATCCAATCCCGTTCGTTGCCCCCATCCCGAAACGGCCGCTAAAATGGAGGATTACATAAAAGAAATCCGGAAGGAGGGCGATACCGTAGGGGGAACCATTTCTTGCGTTGCCCAGAACGTACCTATCGGCCTGGGCGAACCGGTTTTCGATAAATTGCATGCGGAATTGGGCAAGGCAATGCTATCCATCAATGCGGTCAAAGGCTTTGAGTACGGAAGCGGATTCGAGGGTGTTGCCATGAAGGGGAGTGAGCATAACGACCAATTCAATCCGGACGGGAGCACAAAGACCAACTACAGTGGCGGCATTCAAGGTGGCATCAGCAACGGAATGGATATCTACTTCAAGGTGGCCTTCAAGCCGGTGGCGACTATCCTACAGTCGTATGAAACCATAGATAAAAACGGCAACAAGGTAACCACCAAGGGCAAGGGCCGTCACGACCCCTGCGTAGTGCCGCGGGCGGTACCCATCGTCGAAGCCATGACCGCTTTGGTGCTGGCGGATTATATGTTGTTGAACCGGACAATTAAGGAATAGGGTATACAAAAACCAACAATTATGCGCAAACTGGAACTACACTGGCAGATTTTAATCGGAATGGTCGCGGGTCTCCTATTCGGATTCGGAATGACCTATATCGATTGGGGAAGGGATTTCGTTCAGGATTGGATCAATCCCCTTGGAACGATTTTCGTCAAACTCCTGAAGCTGATTGCGATTCCCCTAATTCTGGCTTCGCTCGTCAAAGGTATTTCCGATTTGAAGGATATTTCCAAATTTCGGAATATCGGCCTGCGCACTATAGTTCTCTACATTTGCACCACCGTGATCGCAATTACGATCGGACTCCTCCTGGTCAACGCCATTACCCCGGGTAGCGGTATCTCTGAGGATACCATCACCAAACTGACCGAGACCTATTCCGGTGACGAGGGCGTAACCGGTAAACTGGAAGAAGCCGCCAAACAAAAGGGCAGTGGTCCACTCCAATTCCTGGAAGATATGGTGCCGGACAATGCTTTTGCCGCCCTAAGCGATAATAGTTTGATGTTACAAGTCATCTTTTTTACTATCTTTTTGGGTATTTCGATACTGCTGATCGGCGAGGAAAAGGCGAAGCCGTTAAAGGATTTTTTCGATGCGCTTAACGAGGTGGTCCTGAAAATGGTCGATCTCATTATGTTAACGGCCCCTGTCGCCGTGTTCGCCCTGCTGGCGAATGTCGTGGTTTCATCCGGGGATCCCGATTTGCTGTTGGCCCTATTAAAATATGCAGGGGTAGTGGTTTTGGGCCTTATTCTGATGATCGTATTTTACTGCCTGGTCGTGGGCCTCTTCACCCGTTATAATCCCTGGACTTTTCTCAGCAAGATGGCCCCCGCCCAGTTATTGGCGTTTTCCACAAGCTCCAGTGCGGCAACCTTACCGGTTACCATGGAGCGGGTTGAGGAGCATATCGGAGTGGACAAGGAAATCTCAAGTTTCGTGCTACCCGTGGGCGCCACCATTAATATGGACGGAACCAGTCTTTACCAAGCCGTCGCTGCCGTTTTTATCGCCGAGGCATTGAAATTTGATCTTACCTTTGCCGATCAATTGACTATCGTACTGACGGCCTTGTTGGCCTCCATTGGTTCTGCCGCGGTACCCGGTGCGGGGATGGTGATGTTGGTCATCGTTTTAGAATCCATCGGCTTTCCCCCGGACAAGTTGGCTATCGGCCTGGCCCTCATCTTTGCCGTCGACCGGCCCCTGGATATGCTCAGAACCGTCGTCAACATCACCGGTGATGCGACCGTGGCGATGATGGTCGCCAAATCAACGGGGTCAGTCATCAAACCCAATGTCAAGGATTGGGACGATAATCTCGAGGAAGTAAATTAAAGCGGAATCGCCTTTTTCGTCGGCAGAGATCTCAAATACGGATATCCGATATGAAGTTTTGATTTTACGGTGCCTTATCTTCCAAAAACTTCGCCTTCAATTCCTGCGTCGGTATCATGCAATGCTCCTTTTTACCATACCATTGGTATCGATTTCGGGCGATAAAATCGTATACGAAATTTCGTATGGCAACGGGAATACCCAATAAAATAGAAGAAATCGTTCGATAGCCTTTTAGGTGTTTCCCTATTTCCAAAGCCGCATCCGATTTGGTGTAGTAGGCTACGCCCGGATCGATCAAGATGATGGAATCCACCGCATCGGTATCGATGTGCCGTTCCGTAATCAACTTTTGTCCGATATCGCCCTGCAAAGGCGCGTACCGGAATACATCCTTGGTATCACGCTTGATGATAAACTGGATAGCACCGTTGCAAAGGTTACATAGGCCGTCGAAGAGTATTATTTTTTTATTCTTTTCCATTCTATTATTGTTAGCAAATTCAGCAAGAAATCGTTTCAATGCTTTTCGAAATAGTGCAAAACCCCATTGTCAGCCCGCGTCACTCTTTCTCCCTGTCTTTTTTGCGTTGCACCAACTCCAACTTTTCCAGTCCCACGTGGGTGGTGAACTGACCGTAGTTGACAACGGCTTTATTCTTTTCGAGAGTATCGATGCTGCCCACCGCTTTTCCATCGATTATCCGAACCCGGTCTCCCACTTCATAGACTGGCATCGGTTTGCTTTTTTCAACGGCCTTCACTTTATTCCCGTCCGTTGTCTTTTTCTCGCGGATGGTCTTGATCTTTTTTCGGGCTTCGCGGGCAACTTCTGCCTGTTTGGCACTTTCTATTTTGGCAATTGCCGCCGATTTTTTCTTTCTTTTACTGTTTTCGGTCTCAATGATCTGCAGTAGTTCCGATATCAAGGGGCGTTTTTTGTTTTCCTGAAAATACCGGGCCGCGGCTTTATCTACTTTATTACCCAAATGGATCATCCGCTGGTCGTGGTCGTAGAGTTCCTGATAGTTCTCCAATTTACTTTTAATCTTGGCGTTCAGCTTTTCCAACCGGCGGGCCTCCTCCTTGGTCTTGTATTCCTCTTCCTGTAACCGGGAACCGGCCTTCGCCATTTTGCTGCGTTCTTTCTGCAATTTGGCAATGGTGGCGTCGAACCGCACCTTGCCCCGTTCTATTTTCTTTTTGGCCTTGTTGATCAGGTGAAAGGGAATCCCGTTTTTCTGCGCCACTTCAAAAGTAAAGGAGCTACCCGCTTCCCCCAGCATCAGTTGAAATGTAGGTTCGAGGGTTTTTCCGTCGAAGAGCATATTCGCATTGGTGGTGTGGGGCAGTTCGTCGGCCAACGCCTTCAGGTTGGCGTAATGGGTGGTTATAATTCCAAAAGCTTCCCGCTCGTAAAAAACCTCCAAAATGGCCTCCGCCAACGCCCCGCCCAGTTCGGGGTCGCTGCCGGTCCCGAATTCGTCGATTAGGAACAGGGTGTCGGCATCGCATTTCCGTAAAAACTGGTTCATGTTTTTTAGCCGATAACTGTACGTACTCAAATGATTTTCGATGGACTGATGGTCGCCGATATCCGTTAAAATTCGATTAAAAATACAAACCGAACTTCTTTCATGAACGGGAATTAAGAGTCCCGATTGAAGCATTACTTGAAGCAGACCGATGGTCTTCAGCGTGATGCTCTTTCCACCGGCATTCGGCCCGGAAATTACAATAATCCGATTTTCGGGATGAAGTTCGATGGTCTGCGGCCACGTATTCTCGTTCGAAACTTTATGGTTCAGATAGAGGAGGGGATGATAGGCATCACGAAGGTACAGCCGTTTTCCGGTATTGATTTCCGGGAGCAGGGCATTGGTGTCGGAGGCATATTTGGCCTTGGCGGCGGTCACGTCTATGTGCGTTAGAAACTTTTGGCATGCGCTGAGGGTGGGGGTGGAAGGACGTATCTGATGGGTCAGGGCGTTTAGAATACGATGGATTTCTTCCTTTTCGTCGTATTCCAGATTGTTCAGTTCCCGGCTGTATTTCAAGGTCGCCTCCGGTTCAATATACACGATACTTCCCGTTTTCGAAGTGCCCATAACCGTACCTTTTACCTTTTTTCGGTGCATAGCCTTTACGGCGAGCACACGCCGGTTCTCGACTACGGATTCCCGAATATCGTCCAAGTAGTCCGAACCGTAGTATAAGCTCAGGGCCGAGGCGAAACTTTGGCCGATTTTGCTCTTTACCAAGTTCATTTTACTTCGGATAAGGGACAGTTTTTCAGAAGCGTGGTCCCTTACCTCCCCGAAACGGTCGATGACGGCATCGACCTGCCCGGGAATAGCCGTATTGGCCTCGATTTCCTCGGAGGTCGCAAAAAGCTGGGGATAATATTCCTTGAATTTTTTAAAGAATTTTTTTTGGGATGCCACGGTTACACAGAGCGCAGCTATTTTAAGGAAGCCACCGATCACTAAAGTTGCGTTCTCGATTTTCAACAGCTTTAACTCCTTGTCGATGGGGTCAAAACCATGATTTGGAATCCGGTTTTCGCGGGTGAAAGAAGATAGGTATTCCGAGGTTTCCCCGAGCGTTTTTAGAAGGGTCTCGGAATCGGAAATAGGCAAAATTTGCAAAGTCTGTGCCTTGCCGGGTTCCGTGGTACAGTGGACAGAAATCTGTTGCAGGACCGTGGGGAATTCAAGGTCTTGGAGCGTTTTTTCGGGAATATTCGCCATAGGGGTTCTAGATCCATGGCAAAGATAGTTATTTGGGGGCAGATCTAAAGGCGCTTTTAAGTGGCTATATCAATCAAAATTCCGGTGCCAACGGCCAATCCAAAACTTAAAAGGGTGCCGATAAGTACATATTCCGTTTTGCTGAAGATTTTTTCCCCGTCCCTGTACCGGAGAATGGATTTTGCCGCAATTAAAAACCCCACGGCACTGAATTCTCCGATCAGGATAAAGGTCAGCACCAACCAACGCTCTACAACCCCGATCAGGCGGCCTGCATTCGGCAAATCGTCCTTTTTGACACCCTCGAACTCGATTTTTGAGGCAATGAAGGTTTCCTTGATAACCACATTGGCAGGTTTTCCGCAAAAAAGATACGCTAAAAAAATCAAGAGGTATTCGATATGCGGTACATCGAACATCGGTTCAAAGGTGACCCAGCGGTTGTAAAAAAAAACGACCGCGGCGAGAACGGACAGATGGAGGCCCTGATCGATAAAAAATGCATAGCGGCCCAAACGTTTACTTTTGTTAATATGCGGTTTGAAACCGTCGATGACCCAATGCGTCAACGCGATGACCAAGGCCCCAAAAACAAAAAAGAGATGGAGGGACAGCGCCCAGGAAGTCAAAAACATAATCAACACATGCCATTTCAAATACCTGCTTTTAAATCCCTTACGGTTTTTGTCTTTGGCTCTTTTGTCCGTCTGAAATGTAAAATCGGTCAAAATATGTGCAAGTGTTTGTAGCACCAAGAGTTGATAAACATCCATTTTTATGGTTTTTTTGTTTGGGACGCGTTACGCGGTATTTTGTGGTTTTAGGATGCCCTCAAAATACTGAACTGCCTTTTCTATGGCATTCCATCCCGCACTGGTGGAATGTTGGTTGACGACCGGCTGCGAAATTTCCAGTTTCTTTGAAATGGCTGCTTCGTTCCATCCCAATAATTTGTAATAAAGTACACTGCATTGTTTTGAAGTGGCCTTGTTCATCAAAAGGTCGATCAGACCGAACAAGGCTTCCATGTTGGTGTTCAGGGCTTCGTCTTTTGAAACGAAAAATAGCGTATTCTTGATACTTATCCGGTCGGAGCTGTGGGTATCCTCTTCGTTGATCTTTCGACCGGACATGTAGACAGCTTCCCCGTCGATAATGCCTTTGTTGATATCAAGGCGCTCCAAAGCACCATAGCCAATGGCCAGGCGGATACCGTAATTTTCAAAGTATTTTATTCTGGAATCGTTATTGGCATCCGTCTGAACGGGAATGGATTTCACCCTACTTTTGATTAAGAGGGCCATTCGTAGGGCCACTTCGGGATCCTGGGGCACATATTCCAAATAATCGCCCTTTACCAACCTGCCATAACCGCCAAATACAGATTGCAATGCTTCGAACAAACGGCGCAGATGGTTTTCTACCAACTCCCTGTTCGCCTTGGATAGGCCGGTAAAGGCCACAATATCCCCGGAAATCACCGCTTTTTTCATCCCATTTTGCTTAAATACAATTACAAATATACAAAATTATAGGTTCTAAAGCCTATAAATTCATATTATAGGTTCTAAAGCCTATAACATAGCAATATAGCCTCTAAAGCCTATAAAGTACCGGCAGCTATAAAAGCATATAGCCAAAGCCGACATATTATCCACCGATACCCCCCGCCACAAATGAAACAAACCCTCAACGATGTCTATCTCTTGGCGAATTTCTATTTTTACGCTCCGTACCAAAAACATAAAACATGTCGGTAAACCTAGAAGAAAGTTGGAAAAGGCAGCTGGCCACCGA
>DASSWC010000220.1:0-2150 GCA_035705395.1 Pricia sp.
ACTATCCTTCCCGACGGGGCGACCCTTCGAAAATCGTACCCTATATGGCGGGCGACCAAAGCACGATCGCCCCGATCATGTCCAATCCCGAAAACGTGTACCAACTAGGTCCGAATGCGTACGGAAAACCCGCCACGGCCCTGAACATTCTTCGGGAGACGGTTATGGGCAGGGAATTGTTCGATTACGCCTTCAAGATCTACTCCCATCGTTGGATGTTCAAACATCCCACGCCGGAAGATTTCTTCCGTACCATGGAGGATGCCTCTGCGGTAGATCTGGACTGGTTTTGGAGAGGATGGTTCTATACCACCGATTACGTGGATATCGGAGTAAAGGATATCAAAAAATTCTATGTGAGCGACAAGCCGACCAAAAGGATGAAGGAGTACATGGCTGCGCGGAACATCACGGAGGCCGACTTGCCACCGCTGGTCTATATGGCCGAGGAAGATAGCGAAGATTTCGATCCAAACATGAAGGGCAAGGCCCCTTCAATAGTTTCGCCGACCCTTCACGAGTTTATGATGGACAACCTGACCGAAGTAGAACGGTCCAAGGTCAAAAACCCCAAATATTTCTACCAGGTGACCTACGGCAAGCCCGGCGGGTTGCCCATGCCCCTGATCGTGGAATATACCTACGCGGACGGTACCACTGAAAATATTACCTATCCACCGGAAATCTGGCGCAAGAACGATACCGAAGTCAGTGTGGTGGTCTCCTCGGAAAAGGAACTTACCGGTGTGGTCATCGATCCCAAGGCCGAAACTGCGGATATAGATACGACCAACAATTCCTGGCCTAGGAAGGAGGGGGATTCCGATTTTGACAAGATGAAGGAGGAGAGTATACGGGGAGAAGGGTAGAGCGAACTGCATAGGTTCTGCCCATCACGCAAGGGGGCTCGTGAAGGCGTTCCCCTAGCGGGGCTTTCCAAGAAATAGGGCTGCAACATATGGGATGAAGGTTCTGCGTTGCCGGAGCGCTTTGCCTTGCAGGAGCGCTTTGCGTTGCAAGGGCAGTTTGCATATCAGCAGTTCCCTGCGGGTCATAAACCTCATGTGAAATTTTAAACCCCTATGCGATTTTTTACGTAAACATTAGTAACTTCATTATCTTTGCTACATGTTCGCAATACATTTTCTTTTTATCAGTGGGGCCGAGATATTCTTTATCCTGTTTATCGTGGTCATGGTCTTCGGTTCCGATAAGATTCCCGATATCGCCAAGGGATTGGGCAAGGGCATGCGCCAATTGAAGGATGCCACCGACGATATCAAAAGCGAAATCACAAAAAGCGCCAACAAGCAGGGCATCGATACCAGCTTTGTCGACGACATCAGAAAAGATATCGACGATGTCAAGAACAATGTCAGCGAGGGTATCGGCACCGATATCAAGAACGAGATCGAGAATGTCAAAAAAAATGTGGATGACGTAACCGGAACCATCAAAAGAAAATAGGCTTGCTGGACAGGATTTTGGAATGGGATCGGGAAACCTTTATCTACCTGAACAATCTCGGGATCGAGCAATACGATCAGTTTTGGATCACGGTCACCACATTTAACACTTGGATACCCCTTTTCCTGCTATTTATAGGGCTTATTTTTTGGAAATATCCCAAAAGGGAAGCCGTCTACATCCTGCTTACCCTATTGATGCTGGTCTGGTTTGTGGACACCATCACCGACCTGACAAAACATACCGTCGCCCGGCTTCGGCCCAATAATAACGAGGAGATAAACACCTTGATTCGCATCTTGAGGACCCCATCGACCTACAGTTTCTTTTCGGGACATTCTTCAAGCTCCTTTTCGATCACGACCGGGGTGGTACTGTTTTTGAGGCGGCGTTTCAGGTGGTGCTGGCTCTTTTATCTATGGCCGATTTTGTTCGCTTCAAGCCGAATTTTTGTGGGGGTGCACTTTCCGGTGGACATTATTGTGGGTTCTACCGTTGGGGTTCTTTCCGCCTTGTTTTTCTACATGCTCTATGTACGGCTTATCGCACCCACGTTAGGCTTAAGCCATCCCTGATAGGCAGTAACACGGTTTCCACACGAAGGTCTTCCTGTAGCATTCGATTATAGTCCACCAATATTTGGGTGGCCTTGTCATTGACATCCACGGGTTCGACCACCTTGC
>DASSWC010000221.1:0-4957 GCA_035705395.1 Pricia sp.
TCAAAAAAAGACGTCAAGGCCCTGCAACCTTTGGTCGATCAAATCAAATCTTTCGAAAAACAGCTGGAAACCCTCAGTAATGACGAACTGCGCGACAAGACGAATACCTTTAAATTGAAGATAGCGGAAGATTGCAGCGAAGTTACCGATCAGATCGAAAAACTGGAGAAGGAGGTTCGGGCCTCCGAGGATATCGACAAGAACGAAGAACTCTATGAACGCATCGATGGCCTGAGGGAAGAGGCTTACCGGATTACGGAAAAAACCCTGAACGAAATTCTACCGGTCGCCTTTGCCGTGGTCAAGGAAACCGCAAAACGCTTCGTCAATAACGAAACCTTGACCGTAACCGCCTCGGAATTTGACCGTCAGCTGTCCGGCACCAAAGATTATGTGACCCTAGACAATGAATCCGCCATTTGGAAAAATTCCTGGGACGCCGCCGGAAAGGAAGTCACTTGGGACATGATCCACTACGATGTACAGCTGGTCGGCGGTATCGCCATGCACCAAGGCAAGATTGCCGAAATGCAGACCGGTGAGGGTAAGACCTTGGTAGCGACACTTCCCCTGTACCTGAACGCCCTCTCCGGCAGGGGTGCGCATTTGGTCACCGTAAACGATTATCTGGCCAAAAGGGATAGCGCCTGGATGGCCCCTATATTCGAGTTCCACGGCCTATCCGTAGCCTGTATCGACCACCACCGGCCGAATTCCGCCGGAAGACGCGCCGCCTATAACGCCGATATCACCTACGGCACGAACAATGAATTCGGTTTCGACTACCTGCGCGACAACATGGCGCACAAGCCCGAAGATATCGTACAGCGACCCCACCACTACGCCATCGTCGATGAGGTGGACTCCGTGCTGGTCGATGATGCCCGTACCCCCCTGATCATCTCGGGGCCGGTACCCGAAGGCGACCGTCACGAGTTCAACGAACTGAAGCCCAAAGTGGGGGACATCGTCAGCAGACAAAAACAGCACTTGACCGGGGTCCTGGCCGAAGCGAAAAAAAAGATTGCGGAAGGCGATACCAAGGAAGGCGGTTTTCTTTTGCTCCGCGTGCATCGCGGCCTGCCGAAGAACAAAGCCCTGATCAAATTCCTGAGTGAAGAAGGCATGAAGCAGTTGCTGCAAAAGACCGAGAACCATTACATGCAGGACAACAACCGTGAAATGCCCAAGGTCGACGAGGATCTGTTGTTCGTCATCGACGAAAAAAACAACCAGATCGAACTGACCGACAAAGGGGTGGACTATATTTCCGGGGAGCAAAACCGGGATTTCTTTGTGATGCCCGATATCGGCCATGAAATCGCAATGATCGAAAACCAGGACCTCGACATCGAAAAAGAGGCCGAAATGAAAGAAGAACTTTTTAAGGATTTTGGGGTCAAGAGCGAACGTATCCACACCATGAGCCAACTGCTAAAGGCCTACACCCTTTTTGAGAAGGATGTGGAATATGTGGTGATGGAAAACAAGGTAATGATCGTCGACGAACAGACCGGCCGTATTATGGAAGGGCGCCGCTATTCCGACGGGTTGCACCAGGCCATCGAGGCCAAGGAAAACGTCAAGATCGAAGCCCTGACCCAGACCTTTGCCACAGTGACCCTGCAAAATTATTTCAGGATGTACAGCAAGCTGGCCGGCATGACCGGTACAGCAGTTACCGAGGCCGGCGAGTTCTGGGAAATCTATAAGCTCGACGTGATGGAAATTCCCACCAACCGCCCCATCGCGCGCGACGATAGAAACGACTTGATATACAAGACAAAACGCGAAAAATACAACGCCATAATCGATCAGGTGACGGAACTTTCGCGAGCCGGCAGGCCCGTGCTGATCGGTACGACTTCCGTAGAGATTTCCGAACTCCTGTCCCGTATGTTGGATATGCGAAAAGTACAACACAACGTTCTGAACGCCAAGCTCCATAAAAAGGAAGCCGATGTGGTTGCCGAAGCCGGTAAATCGGGAATAGTAACGATCGCCACCAACATGGCAGGCCGCGGTACGGATATCAAACTCTCCCCCGAGGTCAAAAAGGCGGGGGGACTCGCCATCGTCGGTACCGAACGACATGATTCCCGACGCGTCGACCGGCAGCTGCGCGGGCGTTCTGGCCGACAGGGAGATCCCGGCAGCTCACAGTTCTACGTGTCCCTCGAAGACAATCTAATGCGACTCTTCGGTTCGGAACGCGTGGCGAAAATGATGGACAGGATGGGCCTGGAAGAAGGCGAGGTCATCCAGCACGGTATGATGACCAAATCCATAGAACGCGCCCAGAAAAAAGTGGAGGAAAACAACTTCGGCGTGCGTAAACGCTTGCTGGAATACGACGACGTTATGAATGCCCAGCGGGAGGTCGTCTACAAACGTCGACGCCATGCCCTACACGGCGAACGCCTAAAGGTGGATATCGCCAATATGATTTACGATACCTCTGAGGCCATCGCCGAAACAAATAAGCTCGCGAACGATTACAAGAATTTCGAGTTCGAACTGATCAAGTACTTTTCCATCACCTCGCCGATCGACGAAGGGGAGTTCACGAAAATGGGGGCGCGTGAAATCGCCACCACCATTTACACGGCCATATACACACACTATCATGAAAAGATGCAGCGCAATGCAGCGACCGCATTTCCCGTCATCAAAAAAGTCTATGAGGACAGCGCCAATAAATTCGAGCGAATCGTCGTGCCTTTCACCGATGGCATAAAGACCTTAAATGTAGTCACGGACCTGCAACGGGCTTATGAAAGTGACGGAAAGCAGTTGGTGACCGATTTCGAGAAGAACATTACCCTGGCCATCATCGATGATTCGTGGAAGACCCATTTGCGCAAGATGGACGAGTTGAAGCAATCGGTTCAGTTGGCGGTACACGAACAAAAAGACCCGTTACTGATCTACAAGTTCGAGGCCTTTGAACTGTTCAAGGCCATGATCGACAAGGTGAACAAAGAGGTAGTATCCTTCCTATTCAAGGGAGAACTGCCCACCGGCAATCCCGATGACATCCGGGAAGCGCGAAAGCAAACCCGGCCCAAGGAAAATTTGCAGACCCGTAAAGAGGAAATTCCCAATAGCGACGAGCGGGCTGCCCAGAGCCGTGCGGCGGGGCAAACCCAAGGCCAACGGCCACAGATTACGGAAACCATTGTTCGCGAACGCCCTAAAATAGGACGTAACGAACGGGTAACCATCACCAATGTGCTTTCTGGGGAGAACAAGACCCTCAAATACAAACAAGCGGAACCGCTTATCGATCGGGGCGAATGGGTGCTTGCCGATGACTAACACCGAACCCATGCAGCGTTCGGAAAACATTCTGTACAAAACCGGGGACCAGACTATATTATTATTCAGGTTCGTCTATATTTCATCCATACTGACCGCGGTATTGGGGCTACTTTGTATATATCCCCTTGGTATTTACGGCGTGGTGCCCATGACCTTTTTTGCTTACGGCATCGGCAACCTTCTCAACCTGGCACGTTTTAAAAAGGATGGAAACCTAAAATGGGCCGCCATACGAACGGCCATTATTTCGTTGATCGGTACGTGTATCGTTATTCTTTTTAGCGGGGGAATCAACAGTCCTTTTATCTTTATACTGGGCGTCATCGTACTTGGTGGTTATGCGGGCGCACGCATTTTTGGCAGGGTTTATCTGTTTGCCGTTGTAGGCCTCATTGTGCTCATCTTTCTTATCGATGAAGCGAACCTAACATTTATCATCGATAACGTACCACCGGCTTCGAAACCCCATTTCAGCGTGCTAAGCATCCTTTTTGCGGTCTACCTGACGGGAGGGGTTTTTGGCAAGAATATCCTAAAGGCGCATCGGGCCATGACAAAGTCAAAGACGGAGCTGGAAAAACGCATCGCAGAAAAAGAAATGTTGCTTCGTGAAGTGCACCACCGGGTAAAGAACAATCTGCAAACGGTTTCGAGCTTGCTGAGTCTTCAGCGGAAAAATACGACCAACGGAAAAATAAACCCCTTGATAGATAGTAGCCGAAACCGCGTAAATTCCATGGCCATAATACACGAGATGCTGTATATGCGAAACGATCTTTCCCGAATCTCATTCCGCTCCTATGTGCAAGAACTTACCGAATACCTGATGAAATCGGTAGAGCACCAAAACGGAGGTATTCATGTCAATATAGATATTCCAGATGTGAAATTGGGCATTGATACCGCGATTCCATTGGGACTGCTGATCAACGAAGTGGTCACCAATTCCCTAAAATACGGTTTTGCCGAAGGCTCTGAAGGGCGGATCGACATACAACTTTCCTATGGGGATGCCGAAAATTCCTATGTTTTGACCATTGGGGATAACGGAATCGGTTTTTTGGAGGATGAAGAAGTGAATAAGGCCCCGGATTCCTTAGGATTGAAATTAATTCATAATCTTGCCCGACAACTTAGGGGTTCCGTAGAACGGGTACCCTGCGCCAAGGGAACCCGATACCGGGTTGCTTTCCAAGACTTCGAGAGGAGGGCCCACCCGGACGGAAGTTTGAGGCCCGGTGAAGCCGGTTGGCATTGATTGTCACTCGCTTATTTGCATTTCATTTTTGATTGTAGGATAAAACTGTTTAGTTTTGTAAAAATGACCTACCATGAAAGATAGCAAAAATCCGGAGGAGCGTTTTAGGGACAAGGCCCGTTTGGTGATAAAGGTCAACTATTTCAGTTCACTCTTTTCACTTTTGTTCGGAGCTGTCTGTTTTTACGTACTGGATATTACCTATGTAATTCCCTATGTCTTTCTGATTTTTGGCCTTCTCAATTTGGCGAATACCCTGCTGTTCCGGTACCACGGAAATTTGACTTTTACCTACAACATCGTTTCCATCATGACCTTGGCCGGGGCAACCATTATCACCTTGTACAGCGGGGGCATCAACAGTCCCTTTATCTTCGT
>DASSWC010000222.1:0-2841 GCA_035705395.1 Pricia sp.
CCGACCAATTTTCCCTCGTATCCAATCTGACCTTGACCGAAGGCATGGAAGAAGAGGAAGACGGTACCGAATCGCCCGCACGCCATGTGGCCCCTACTTTTGGTGATTTTCACGTCATCTGGAAAAAGCAGCGCTGGGAAGCCGATTTTTTTCTGAATTACAACGGGGAAATTCCCTTTAAGGACCTCGCCGCATCGGAACGTGGCAAAACCTACATATATGCGGCCGATAGCAACGGAAATCCCTATTCCCCTTCGTGGTACACCCTGAATTTCCGTTCGCAGTTCTCCGTATCGAATGCCCTAAAGGCATCCCTAAGCCTCGAAAACATCACCGGCCAGCGCTATCGGCCGTATTCCTCGGGCATTGCCGCCCCGGGTACGAATTTGATCTTGGGTTTGGGGTGGCGGTTTTAATTGTCGTCCACCGCATCCTCGACTTTGTTGGCGGCATCCTCGACTTCGTTGGCGGCATCGTTGGCGGCATCCTCGACCTCATCCGCAGCTTCTTCGGCACCCTCCTGAATATCCTCGCCAACCTTTTCCAGTTCATTACCCACTTCTTCCATGGAATCCTCGGCCTTCTCGGCTTCTTCCCGGCACGAAACGAAGGACACGCTCAGCGCCAACATTAAAATGATACTTGCAATACCTTTTTTCATGGTTTTAGGTTTATGATTGTTTGTCGTTATCACAAATATATACGAATCGGTTTATTTTTTGGATGTTATATATGCTTTTTTCGGTTTACCCATGATTTTCGAGGGGGGCATACCGGAAAAATCCCTCCAAAATACCTAATTTTGCAGCCTTAAATCAACGCAGGACGTCAGATACTATGAAATTCGCCGAATACAAAGGGTTAGATCTGCCCCAAGTGGCCGAGGAGGTTCTCGATTTCTGGAAGCAGAATGGAGTTTTCGAAAAAAGCGTTTCCACACGAAAAGGCAAGCCCAGCTATGTCTTTTACGAGGGTCCCCCTTCGGCGAACGGCATGCCCGGCATCCACCACGTGATGGCCCGTACCATCAAGGATATTTTTCCAAGATATAAGACGATGAAGGGTTTTCAGGTCAAGCGCAAGGCGGGATGGGATACCCACGGCCTGCCCATCGAACTCGGGGTCGAAAAGGAACTGGGCATTACCAAGGAGGATATCGGCACCAAAATCTCGGTCGAAGATTACAATAACGCCTGTAAAAAGGCGGTAATGCGCTACACAGACGTATGGCACCGTATGACCGAACAGGTCGGCTATTGGGTGGATATGGAGGATCCCTACATCACCTACAAGTCCAAGTATATGGAGTCCGTGTGGTGGCTGTTGAAGCAAATTTATGACAAGGGACTCCTATATAAAGGATATACCATCCAACCCTATTCGCCCAAGGCGGGTACGGGACTCAGTTCGCACGAACTGAACCAGCCGGGCACGTATCAGGATGTTACCGATACCACGGCGGTGGCACAGTTCAAGGCTATCGAATCATCATTGCCCGATTTCTTGCGCGATGAGGGCGATATCTATCTGTTGGCCTGGACGACGACTCCCTGGACACTCCCCTCGAATACCGCTTTGACAGTCGGATCCAAAATCGATTATGTACTGGTGGAGACCTATAACCAGTATACCTTTCAGCCCATGAATGTCGTACTGGCCAAAGCTTTGGTACGGAAACAGTTTTCAGGGAAATTCCGGCAGGTCGACGCGAAACCCGAACTGTTGGCGTATGTTTCGGGGGATAAAAAGATTCCCTTTTACATCGTCAAGGAATTCAAAGGGAAAGACCTAGTGGGAATTCGCTATGAACAACTACTTCCATACGCCCAACCGTATCAAAACCCCGAAAATGCCTTCCGGGTCATTATGGGGGATTTTGTCACCACCGAAGACGGTACCGGGATTGTGCACACTGCGCCGACCTTTGGTGCCGACGATGCCCTAGTCGCGAAACAGGCCGTTCCTGAAGTCCCGCCGCTTTTGGTGTTGGACGAAAACGACCATCCCGTTCCGTTGGTCGACCTTCAGGGGAAATTCCGCCCCGAAATGGGGGAATTGGCCGGAAAATACGTCAAGAACGAGTATTACGATTTGGGGCAGGAACCCGAAAAATCCGTCGACGTAGAAATTGCGATACGGCTTAAAGAAGAGAACAAAGCCTTTAAGGTCGAAAAATACGTGCACAGCTATCCCAACTGTTGGCGCACCGATAAGCCCATTTTGTATTATCCGTTGGATTCCTGGTTTATCAAGGTCACGGAGGTCAAGCAGCGTATGGTCGAACTGAACGACACCATCAACTGGAAACCCAAATCCACCGGCGACGGTCGCTTCGGCAACTGGTTGGCCAATGCCAACGATTGGAACCTGTCGCGATCCCGGTACTGGGGCATCCCGCTTCCGATATGGCGTACCGAAGACGGGCAGGAAGAAATCATTATCGGTTCCATGGCCGAACTGAAGCAAGAAATGGCCAAAGCGGTCGAGGCCGGCGTACTGGAAAAGGATATTTTCGCGGATTTCGAGGTGGGCGACCTATCCGACGAAAACTACGATAAAATTGATCTGCATAAGAACATCGTCGATGAGATCACCCTGGTTTCTCCCTCTGGAAAACCGATGCAGCGGGAGGCGGACCTGATCGATGTATGGTTCGACAGCGGGGCAATGCCCTATGCGCAGTGGCATTACCCGTTCGAACGTGGACCGGGCGGAGCCTCCGAAAACCGGATTGTCCCCGTTAATGATGGCCATCCGGAAAAAACCATTCCTTTTCCGGCGGACTTTATCGCCGAGGGCGTCGACCAGACCCGGGGCTGGTTCTATACCTTGCATGCCATA
>DASSWC010000223.1:0-15486 GCA_035705395.1 Pricia sp.
CGCGGAAGAGATATATAGTACCCATAAACCTTCTTTATCGGAAGCGGTTTTTTTGAAATATTTATTGTAATAGTCCGTTAGGAAAACGGTCGCAGAACTATTGAAGCTCGTGGAAACCGTGCTCATGCCCGCTGCAAATATAGAAAACTCAACCCAATCCCTTTTCCCGTGAAGTAAATAGAGAAACCAAAAATCCCACAAAAAAAATGACTACGGTTCCGAAAACGATGGTGAGGTAGGTGTGGAACGAGTTTCCAAGCGCCTCTTCCCCCAAGAAAATATTCGATAGGCTCAACCAAAGGATTACCAATAGCCCGGCTATGACCCCGGCTAGGGCACCGACCACGTTTTTTCGCTTCGAAATGACGGCCAACAGGAATAGTCCGAGCATGCCCCCACTAAAAATGGAGGCCAGTTTCCACCAAGCATCCAAGGCGCTTTTGACGTTGATCATGGCGATGGCGATCCCAATTCCGAGGATGCTTATGATTGCGGAAGAGATATACAGTACCCTTAAACCTTCCTTATCGGAAGCGGTTTTCTTGAAATACTTATTGTAATAGTCCGTCAGGAAGACAGTCGCTGAACTATTGAAGCTCGTGGAAACCGTGCTCATGCCCGCCGCAAAAATGGATGCCACAAGCAGCCCGCTCAGACCTACCGGAAGTACGTTCACGATAAAATGGGGGAAAACACGATCGCTCTTGGTGACGTCCTGTAGGTCGAGGGGCAAGGTGGCGACGGAATCGTAGTAGGCAAAAAGCGCAGTTCCTATAAACAGGAAGAGGGCTGAAATAGGCACATAAAGCATCCCGCCGATCAAAGCGGACTTTTTAGCTTCTTTTTCGGTTTTCGAGGCCATATAGCGTTGTACATAATTTTGGTCTATCCCGTAATTTTGCAGGTTGATGAATATGCCGTAGACGAAAACTACCCAAAACGTAGGTTCGGACAGGCTCGTACCGAAACTTCCCAGACTGAATTTGTCATTGTTAAAGGCTATTGTGAAGATCTGTCCCGGGCCGTCAGGCATTGAAAACAGGATAAACCCAACACAGGCCAAAGCTCCTGCAATCAGGATGATGCCTTGTATGGCATCCGTCCATAGTACTGCTGAAATCCCGCCCAACATGGAGTAAACGGCCACCACCGCCCCGGTAAAGACTATGATGAAAGCGATATTCCAACCCGTTATGGCGTTCAAGGTTAACGCAAGAAGATAGAGGATTGTTCCTACCCGCATCAACTGGGTCAGCAGATAGCACAGCGACACATAGACCCGGGCCCAGGGGCCGAAACGTCCTTCTATGTAGGTATATGCGGAGGGGCTGTTTACTTTGCGGTACAAAGGCACAAAATATTTGGCCGCTATGACCGATGCGATGGGCAAGGACAAACTGAACGCGAAGGCGTTCCAATTGGTCAGGAAGGCGCTTCCTGGTAATGCGAGATAACTTATACTACTGACGAAGGTGGCAAAAATGGACATTGTGACGACCCAGCCGGGAATATCCTTGTTGCCTATCGTGTAGGATGAAGAAGTCATGTTTTTCCTGAAAAAGGAACCGCCGAAAACCGCTATGCCGACGATGTAAACGAAAAATACGGTTATGTCTATGGTGTCCATCCTTCGATATTTTCTTTGATTTGCCCCAAAACGCAACTGGAATCATGATGGCGAAGTCTTCCCCATCCGGCAATCCTTTTCTGGGATTCCGAAGCGATGGCCAACAAGGAACGGTGCGGGAACAGACTGGATTTTGGCAGCATTTGGTTTTTACGGATGCCCTAAAGTACGAAGGAAAAAGGTTTTAGCTATGGAAAGCTACTTCGAAGTGTTCGCGATGCCAATTAACTGCCTGAACGGACTTGTCAACCCCTGCGGAAAGCCGTAGTTTAGTATCGGCACATTATGGCAATTCTAGGAAAGCCAGACAACATCTATGTATGAGCACACGCATTCCATGGTACTTTTTGGCAGGTTTGATCCTGTCATGCAACCAAATTAAGGAAAGCAATCAACCTATTCGCCGCGACCCACAGGTTTCAAAACTTTCCGGCAGGGCGTTGGCGAAGATCCATTGCGCTAGCTGCCATTCTTTTGTAAGCCCCGAAACCTTATCGAAACGGATTTGGGAAGACGATGTGCTACCCGCAATGGGAAACCGATTGGGCATATTCAATGGAGAACATCAACCTGACAGTATTTTCGGCTCTTTTCGAAACGCGGCAATCGTCAAAAAGGCCAACGTCTTTCCCGAAAAACCGATGTTGGCCAGGGAGGATTGGATTAAAATTGTCTCGTTTTATGTCGAGAATGCCCCGGATACCATTTTTCCTCCAAAGCGGAATGCCCCAATAAAAAAGGGGCTAAGACACTTTGAGTATACCGAATCCCCTTACGTAAACGGGCCGCCATTGACCGCTATGGTAAAAATATTACCCGATAAGAAAGGGCTTGTATTCAGTGACGGCAAGCGTAATGGCAATAGGTTGGTCTTTCTGACCCTCGATCTTGAAAAAGAACGTGAAATACCGCTTAAGAACACGCCAATCCATTATCATGAAAATGCCGAATCGACATATTTGACTACTATCGGAAAAAATGTATTTCCCAATGACCTGTCCGGCGGAGCGGTCCAAAAATTCGACGGGAATAAAATTTCACAAAATTCAGCGGGGGGAAAAGTACTGATTTCGAACCTTCAACGACCGGTGGACATGGCTTATGGAGACCTCAATAACGACGGGTTGGAGGATATCGTTGCGTGCGAATTCGGCGACCTTACGGGCCAATTGGTTTGGTACGGGAACTTGGGCAACGGATCGTATGTCGCCAATGTTTTAAAGAACAAACCCGGCACGATCAAAACAAGTATCGAAGATTACAACGGGGACGGTCGAAACGATATTTTTGCCCTGATGGCACAAGGTGATGAAGGTATCTTTTATTTTGAAAATGTGGGCAACGGAGAGTTTAAGGAAAAACGAGTATTGACATTCTCCCCCCTCAATGGTAGTCAATACTTCGAGCTTGCCGATTTCAATGGAGACGGCCTCGACGATATTCTGTATGTATGCGGCGACAATGCCGATAAAACCCCCATATTGAAAGGCTATCACGGAATATATATTTTTCTCAACGACGGAAACCTGAATTTTAAACCCGCTTTCTTTTATCATCAAAACGGAGCCTACAAAGCGATTCCGAGGGACTATGATATGGATGGGGATTTGGACATAGCCGCTATTTCTTTCTTCCCCGATTATCTCAATACACCCGAAGAAAGCTTTGTCTATCTTGAGAACAGGGGAAATTTAACCTTCGATGCTTCTTCGTTTCCGGAATCCATCAAGGGCCGGTGGGCCGTTATGGATGCCGGCGATATCGATGCCGACGGCGATATCGATCTGGCATTGGGATCTTCCGTACAGTTTTTGGCGAAGGGCGATACTACGGGCCTTAGTAAAAAATGGTTGACCGATAGCCCTTCCGTTATCGTATTAGAGAACACAATGCGATGAATATCGCTAATCGTGATCGGCTTAGCCAGTAGCGGTCAAATCCCAGTAAAATCCCACACCTGCCAACGCCTCAGGCAGCAAAACATGTGTTTTTAAAGGAGTTCTTGCTGCCTGGTCAAAATTCAATGTGAATCGCATAAAATTCAGGAAGTATGGCATTGTTAAAAGGGGTTATTTTGCCAAATAAACAGCCTTAAAGCTTTTGCAAATCGGCAAAACTCTTTTGACAATGACAAGACCGAACCCTTGCTTCCCCGTAGCCATCATAGCATTCGTAATCTTATCTTGTAAAGGTCCCGATACGGATAACGACCACGCTGCGACCATGCCGGTTTATGAAGACGTGCCCTACGTTCAGGACTATGCCGTCAAATACGGCTTGAAAGACGGGAACACCTTCTTGTCCCAAGTTTTTATGGATAGAAACGGGGTGATTCAAATCGCCTCGTCCGAGGGTATTCTTAGAACCCACGACGGCCAATTTCTGTACCCTGGGGTGTTGGTCAAGGATCGAACGTACCGACCCCTTACCGATAAAAACGTCAAGGGAATGACCGTTTGCCAAGATCAGTTTGTTTATATCGACGATAAGGCGGTGTTCGGAAATGCGTGGGCCGGCACCCTATATCTCAAGCACAACCTCCCCAGGGCTTCTATTGCGGCCGCTGGCGACGAATTCGACTTTTTGATAAGCGATGGCCATACGCTACAGTTTTTATCCAGAACCAAGGCAGCCTGGAGTGGTGAATTGAAAAACGATAGGGTAAAGGAAATTCTTTTTGATCGGGCCGGCAATACGTTTTGGGTCTTGGGCAAAAAATCAATAGCTAGCTTTGATGCCAGCACAAACCAGTTCGAGACTAGGGTACGGGGAAATGATTTTACCTCGTTCGCCATACAAGGGAATAAGTTGGTGGTCGGCACCAATTCGGGCTATCTAATTGTTGATACGTCTACTGGAAGGCAAATCGGCGATAGGCATACCCGACTGCCTGCTACGGAAATTACCGATGTGGAAACGATCGATGGCCAATTATGGTTTGGATCGACACAAGGCGCGTTCAAATTGCGGGAGGATGGCAAATTCGATTACTACTACGGCAAGCGGTGGTTGCCCGGTAACAGGGTAGAACACATTTATAAAGGCACGGACGGTTCCGTATTGATACTGACCGATGCGGGCCTAGGCCAAATCGTATTCGAGAAAATGACCCTCTTTGACAAAGCCCAATATTTTGAAGATCAGGTCCGCGATCGGCATATCCGCTACGGGTTCAACGCCACCTTGGTAGACCTCGATACTGGAAATATCGACTCCGGAAGGCTTTCCGATTCCGATAACGACGGACTTTGGACGAGCATGTACTTGGCGGGACAGGTGTTTCGCTATGCCGTTACCGGATCTGAGGAGGCCTTGCAGAACTGTAGGGAATCGATGGATGCCATGGAACGTCTTTTCAGCATCAATCCCGTGCCCGGTTTCCCGTCACGGTCGTTCGACCGCAGCGGGTATATCGATGTGTTGCACGACCCGGAGCGATGGCAAAAAAGCGCCGATCCGGAATGGGACTGGAAAGCGACTACCAGCAGTGACGAGGCCATCGGCCATATTTTCGCCTATGGGGCCATGGCGGAATTAATGGACAACGAACTGAAAGACCGCGCCATCACCCTAATCGATACCTTAATGGACCATATCGTGCGCAACGATATGTACATGGTAGATTATGATGGGAAACCGACCACCTGGGGGCGATGGAACCCCGTGTACGTCAACGCCAGACCAAAAATGGTTGGGGACCGTAAAATTAATTCCTCGAACATTATTGGGATGCTGCAGACGGCATATCATTTTACCGGTAAGGAGAAGTACAGGGAAAAGGCTTTCGACCTTATGGAAAACCACGGATATCTCGAAAACCTGATGCGGCCCATGTCAGAAATAGGCCCCGCACCCGAGGATGCCGATGACTGGAGTAAAATGTTGTCGGAATCCTGGAACCATTCCGATGATGAAATGTATTTTTTAGGATATTGGGGGCTGTACAACTATGCCTTCAACGACTCCCTGAAAGCTAAATACAAACAGGCGATTATCGATCATTGGAAAATCGAACGTCCCGAAAAGGAGGGTTTGTGGAATATCATGACCGCCCTTACGGGCACTCCTGATTTCGATTTGGATGAAGCTGTTTGGTATCTTAAAGAACATCCTATGGACCTGATAACTTGGGATGTCAAGAACAGTCACCGCAAGGACATCGAGTTTATGGCCCCGAATTTTCGCGAACAAACCACCCGCGAGGTATTGCCCCCTGACGAAAGACGTATTCAGCGGCACAATGCCAATATGTTCCGATTGGATAAAGTAGGGGGTGACGGCACCCAAGAATATTCGGCCGGCGATATCTGGTTGCTGCCCTATTGGATGGGAAGGTATTTGGGAGTGATCAGTGGGCCGGTTACATCCGCGAAGGCAGAATCATAGATCTACCGGTATGAATTTTTACTGACAATAATCCGGCACTGCGATTTCCGGTGCTCGAATGCAAAAAAGATTCCTTAAGACAGCTTCTCAAAATCAGGCCAATATTCCGGTATCTTTTTGCGCAAAAAAGCTACACTACGCCCGAGTTGATCCATCCCGTCGACCCCGTCCTCGATGCTGATCCACCCATCGAAACCGACCCGGTGCAACTCCTTAAAAATGGCGTCGTAATCGTTGAGGCCTTTTCCTATTTCACCATGGCGTAATCGTTTGGCATAACCGACGGCCCCGCCCTCTTCCTTTCTCAGGTCCTCGATGGTTCCTTCGATCAGATAGCGGTCGCTGGCGTGCATGGTTACCACGCGATCGGAGATGCGGAAGAGTAGTTCCAAGGGGTCTTCCCCCGCCAAAAAAGCATTGCTAGGGTCGTAGTTGATCCCGAAATTCGGATGGTCGATCCGTGCGACAAGGCGACAAAAAACGTCCATTTTCTGGGCAAATTCCGGATATTCCCAAAAATCGTCCTTGTAATGGTTTTCCAATATCAGGGTAATACCCAGTGCTTCGGCCTTGGGCAGGCAGGCTTCGATGCACTCCGCGGCTAGGCGTATGCCCTCGTCTATGTTGAGCTGTGGACGCCTTTGTCCAGACAGCACCCTGCAATACGAACCACCCAGACTATGCGTCATCTCGATCCAATACAACTGTTTTTCAATCTCTTTTTGTCGTAGGGCCTTCTCGGGTTGGGTGAAATCAGGGGAGCAACAAAGCATGGGGATAGTCTTTCCGCAATCTTCCACCTGTTGACGAAATCCGGCCCATAGTGAACGGTCCGTCATTTCCAAAAACCCGGCATACCATTCCAGGCCATCGACCTTCAAGGTGCAGGCTAAGTCGATCCATTCGGCTAGTTTCATCGTGCCGTCTTTACAGAGCGCCTGCATAAAGGCTTTGGGGAATACGGCGAGTTTTGGCATCGTTTTTCGTTTAAAGTATGTTGGTTAGGATTTGTAGTTTGCGGCCGGCCTACTGCTCATTTCCCATCATGCGATCCTTTCCATTTTTTAGGAAGATTACGGCCGATGAGCGGAAATTGCTCCAGCTCGATCACTTGCGCACTGACCGGGCCGCATTCATCGGACAGCAGAAAAATAGCAGCCGCCGCAATTTCATCGGGGTAAAAAATGCGTTGGGCAGGGGCAAAGATGTCCGGTAGGTCTTTGTACCAGTCCTCTTTCATTCCCTGTTGCTTTTTGTCAACAACTTCCCGCTCCGTCAGCACCCAACCCGGATTGATCTGGTTGACCCTGACGCGGTTTTCCCGGAAAAGGGTATCCCCCAAGTTGCGGGTCATCGTCATCAAGGCTCCCTTTGACATACTGTACGCCAACAAATCGGGCTCACCGCACCAAGCGTTGATGGAACCGATGTTCAATACGCAACCCCTCGTTTCGGTCAAATGGGGCAGGGCGGCCTTTATGAGGGCGAGGGGGGCAACCGTGTTTACTGCCAGCACGCGCCGCAGGAACGCACTATCGGTGGTCGCTATGTTCGAGGAGGAGACCATGGCGGCATTGTTTACCACGGCATCCAGTTGGCCGAATTTCTTGAGGGCGGACGCTACCAGTTGTTCGGGGGCTTTGCGGTCTGTAATATCGATGGTATGGTGAAGGGCGTTTTCGTAGCCCAGTTCTTCGACCAATTTTTCACCCTTAGACCCTTCCAGACCGTTGACCACGACCTTGGCCCCTTCCTTTGCACAGCGCACTGCGATGGCGCGGCCTATGCCGGTATAACTGCCCGTTATCAAAATCACTTTGTTCTGTAGACGCATATTTTTTAACTGGGATGACGGGTGTTTTTTATTTTGGGGCATGGAATTTTTTAGTCAGGTCTTAGGACACTTTTAACCACCTTGCCGGAATGCATCTGCTCAAAGGCATGGTGCCAATCCGAGAGGCCCCAAACGCCACCGATTATGGGTTTGACGTCCAGTTGCCCTGAGGCCAGGAGCGACAGTACTTTTTCCCATATCGGCCAATTATGGCTAAAACTGCCTTGAAGACTGACATTCTTCTGAACCAGGGCATCCAAGGAAAAATTCAGGGGCTGCGGCCCCCACCCCACCTTGGTGATATGGCCTTTAGGGCGTACCAGTTGCAGGGCGGTTTGTAAGGCGGCGCTGGCACCGGTAGCATCGACGATGCAATCGGCCCCGAGGCCATCGCGCAAGCCGGACCATTCCGATGCATCGCCCACAATAGTATCACATCCGTAATGGCGGGCGACCTCGAGCCTCGTTCGATCGGCTTCCAACCCGACCATGGCGACTTCGGCCCCGCACAATCGCGCCATTGCGGCGCAGAGGATACCGATGGTTCCCGGCCCGAGTACGACCACCCGATCACCGGGGGCGATACGGGAATTTACGACCACCGCGTTATAGGCCACGGAACAGGGCTCTGTCAAACAAGCTTGTTCAAAGGGCAAGCCTTCCGGCACCCGGTGTAGACAGCGGGCGGGCACCCGGACAAAACGGGTCATGGCACCGTCGACCCCGTAACCGAATCCCTTTCGGGTGGCATCCAGATTATAAAGTCCCTGTCTTGAAAGGGGACTGTCGGGGTCGATGACCGCCGCGGTCTCGCTGACGGCCCTATCACCTTCCTTCCAGCCCCGTACCCGACTTCCCAATGCAACGACATGCCCCCCGAACTCATGTCCCAAAACGACCGGATAGTTCACGGGCCAGCTATGGTCCGCGGTCCATTGGTGCAGGTCGCTGCCGCAGACCCCGACGTTGGCGACTTCCAGCAAGACATCTTCCTCGCCGATTGTCGGCGTGGGTATTTCGCGGATTTCCACGCTTCCCGATTTCGGGGCAAAGTTTACTACAGCTGCGGATTTCATATTTTGGATTATTTTTTCTATTGCACTTCCCTGACTTGACCGGTTTTAGACGTTATGCTAGGATCGGTTTGTAACGCCTGACTTCCAGCTCCCATCCCCCTGACCTTACCCCATCCATTTTTAAACCTCGGCATACGAATGTATCTTCTCACAGATAAGCCGCAAGGATGCCTCCAGATCGCCATCGGCGGTCTTGAAGGCTTCGGCGTCTATGGTCAGGGGCGCCCCCAAGACTACCATCGGCGCGCCGTATTCCGGACAGCGTACGGCCTGTTCCAAGGTCAGCCCGCCTACCGCCTGCACAGGCACGCTTACGGCACGCACTACCTCTCGCAATTCATCCAAGGGACTGGGCTGTCGTTCCCCTCGGGCGGCGATCCCACGGCGCTCGTCGTACCCGATGTGGTGTATGACGTAATCACACCCGAGTGCCTCGAGCCGGATGGCACCCTCGATACGATCGGCGCAGCCCAGGTTGTCGCCCATGACCTTTATGCCGTAATCTTTTCCCGCCTGCACGACTACTTTGATGGTTTCTTCATGGGCCTGCGCCATAACGACAACGTGGGTTGCTCCCGCCCTGGCCATCATTTCCGCTTCGAGGTAGCCCCCGTCCATGGTCTTGAGGTCCGCCACAATTGGAACGTTTGGGAAAGCCTCCCGCAATTTTCGCACGCCGTGCAGGCCTTCCGCCAAAATTAAAGGCGTTCCGGCCTCAAGCCAGTCCACCCCCGCACGAAGGGCAAGGGCGGCTGTTTCCAGGGCCTCGTCGATATGGGTCAAATCCAGTGAGATCTGTACGATCGGTTTCATGGGAATGGTTTAAATGATGGAAAACTAAATATAGGACTTTTTTGGGTTATTGCCGTAATAGCCATACATCGGTGACCCGGGATTGCTTTCTCCAGTTCAGGTGTTCTTCATCAGGTTTATCAAAGGTGATTTTTAGCTCCCCGCCCCTTATCAGGTCTTTGGGAAGGGGAAATTCCTTGAATTGTTCGTATCCCTTTTCATATCGGGTCGGTTCTAGCCGCTGTCCATTCGCCCGAAGCAGTGCTTCCCCATAGCCGGAAACCCGGATCACGTAGCCTGCATTGGGATCAAGTTGGTCATATTCAAGTATCGGCGTAAATTGGAAAAGTTGTGTGGATAAGCGTTTTCTGCTTCTGCCGTCGTTTTCCCATAAAAAATCGATGGCATCATCGGTCTTAGAGGTGACGTGCTCCGCATCGATGCTCGAAACGTTGTCATAAAAGCTGCCTTCCCCCGGCAAGGCATAGGTTCTTATAAAATCAAGGCGTTTCAATTTTTTCGCTTCCGTTTTGAAACCCTTTATTTTTGCAAACTCATCTTCTAACCACCACCTATTGTTCAGGGGGTGATCAATAAAATCGAGGATGGCCCCCCGTTCCGCACTTCTGGCACCGTATCTCGGCACGCTGGTCTGTGCTCTGATAGCTCTGAAAAGTTTTTCCGCATATTGAAACACTTTCCTTTTAAGGGGTTGGGCAACAGGTTCCCGGTCGGCCCGAAGCAAGCAGCCCAAAGCTTCTTCTATGGCCTTATCCGCACCCTTGGTATCGGCCTCGGCAAGAATCCCGTAGACTTCCTTTTCCAGATTTTCCTCGTAGGCAAGACGGGATTGTACGTAGGCATCGTAATAGGCGCGCATGATCAGCTGTTGCCACCGCCAGTTGTCCTGTAGCTGGGGATTTTCGGTTTCCAGTTTTTTCCAGAGCGTCAGCGTTTCTTCGATGGTTCCATTGCCCAATATCGGGCCTTCCCAATTTTGTTCCAGCCCAAATAGGCCCTCCGTGGCTGTTTCCGCCACTTCAGGACCGAAAAAAAAGCGGCAATATTCAGTTAGGATCTCCCGGGGATTTTTCTTCGGATTCCAGCCTAGTTGACTCCATAACACCTTGTTAACATCATCGTGGGAACCATCGGAATAGGTGATAAAACCATCGGTAAACGGAACATCGTGACGAAAAAGTTCGGTGTATCGAAGGGGCTGGGGGTTACAGGGTTCCCGCCCCAAAGTCAGGGCAAAGGCTTGATCCCAATCCGCTACTGGATAATGGCAGCGCACCGTATGGGTAATATCGGGATAAAAGCGATACTTGTATTTCTTGGGTAAACGTTTTCGTTCGAATTCCAAGGGGGGACTGCTGGGTCCGTTGACCAATCCCGCAAGCCAATCGGGTCTATTTTCTCGCAGATACCGAAAAAAATACGCGGTTTTTTCTTTGTCGAAACCTTGTAGGGAGACCCAAATACCGGCATCCGGATGGTATTTTTTAAGCCGTACCGAAAGCGCTTTTAGGTAGGGAAGCAGTTCGGAAGGATGATTGTCACCCGGATCACCTCCGGGTACGAAAATCCCGTTTATTCTGGGACATCTTGCATAAAAGGCTTCTTGCTTGCGAAGACCTTCTTGGCGGGCTTTTTTTTGGGTCAAATCTTCAGGGGCGGGCGTCCAGGCCCAGTAATCGGCATCGTATTTTTCGCATATTTTACTCAGTTCGACTTCCATCTCCTGCGGATGGATTTTAAAATGTACGCTCGAAGTCGGATCCTGAAAGGGAATGTTTTCGAAACTATTCGCGCCGAACAGCACTTGCTCCCGAAAGTGCTGGTCGAATTGTTCGACGGTCCATGCATCCCATGAATTGGCAGTGTTCCGATAGCCAAACTGGTGGCCGCGCAGGGGGTATTTGGGCGATTCGGAAACATCAATAGCCTTGGCAATCGATAGTCTTCCCCGCTGCATGGTGGCGGAACGCAACAATTTGCCGATACCGTACAGCAGGCCTCTTTTATCCGCTCCGATAATCCAGAGAATATTCTTGCCATTTTTAGTTTCGTGTATGAGCCGATATCCTTCCCTTTTGTTTTCGGGATGGGTTTCGCCCCGGGTGGGAACGGGCGTACCATACAGCTCACTTACCCCTTTGATCACCAGCGCTATTGAGGTAGGCGAATTCCAAGAATCGCTCCGCTGAAGCGTAACCGCCGTTCGTTTTTCGATTTCCTCAGACAGCACGTTCGCCGCAGTTTTTTGGAAAGTTGATTCGATCGATGGCGAAATCAATAGGGTTGCCTTGGATAGATCCAAGCCACCGTCACCCTTCGTATTGCAGGAGAAGGCAGACCACATAATCAGTAACCACAAACACGTTCTACGTATCATTCCGTTCGAAAATAAAAAAATTGCCCGAGTCTCCCCGGGCAATTTCCGACTAACTCAAAAATAATAGCGAATGGAATATGCCCTCGGCTATTCGATTATTTTTTTTATCGCATATCTATTCTTTTGTCTCAGTGTCCAAAATTTGGAACTTCGACAACCCGGCGGCCATAAAGCACTCCTTTTTGGAATTGGGTACTTGGAATTTGGGATTTTTCTGTATCACCAAGGTTCCGTAACCCCTTGTAAAATCCAAGGTTTTGACCACGGTGTGTCGTTCTCTACGTAGCCGGGCACGGCATCCGAATAGGGTGTGGTTTCCAAGCTCTCCAAGGCGGCGTTATAATTTTGGGAGTTAAAATTGCGTGCGTTTTCGGGGTAAACGAAGCGGACAGGAATAACATCGGCTACGGCGAAAGGCCCGGGTCTGAGTTCGGGAAGGCCCGTTCTTCGCCAATCCATAAACGATTCGGATGCGGCCGAAAAGTTGGCGATCCATTTTTGTTGCATAACCTGCTGCAACGTTCCATCGAAAACCACGCCTTCGTTATCCAAATAATCCGCAGCAAGGTCACCGATGCCCCATGCGTCGAAAGATCCCTGTATTCCCGCAATGTAATTTTCCTCGGCATCGGAACCCCATCCCATCAAAGCTGCCTCAGCCTTTAAGAAAGAGACTTCTGCATACGAGAGAATACGCGCTTTTAGATTGGGCCCCGCCACTTCGTTGAATTGTGGATCCATTTCGGAAACGTGCACGTTGTCACCCCCTTGCGTTGGTTGTGGATTAAGGTTATACGTATAGGGCTCGGATCCTTGCACCGATACGGGTAAGCCAACATACACCGAACTGGTATCGATTAAGGTCAGGCCATCCAAACGGTCTTGGTACCATGTCTCGGGATCGTAGATGGTAAAGTTATCGGCCAAGGATTCTTGATTGATGTAACGGATTCCGTCGACCACTACATCGTCGCCACCTCCGGGAACCTGTTCGGGCGGGACTACCTTAATCGGAACAGCCACCGGGGCGAACCAGATATCCCGTCTAGGATCGTTTAGGGCTACCAAGGTGCCGACCAAGGTTTCGCAAGGCTTTATCCGGGTAAATTGCGATGGGGTTCCGCTTCTGCCGTTACCGGGTTGTGAATCGCCGGGACTTATCCCTACATAGGGCACGGCACATTCTTCGTCGACACTGGCAATCAATGGTTGGGCCAATATCTTTTGAACACCGGCACTTGCGAACGAAGGATCTTTTTCGGAAAGGCGCATATAATAGCGTAGCGCCAGGGAATTGGCATATTTGATCCATTTATCCGCGTCGCCCTGAAAATAAAGATCCTGTGACGGTAGAAATTGTTCCAGCTGGCCTTGGTTGCTTGACAAAAGGGCGGAAGCGGCTTCAAAATCCGCAATTATTCCTTTATAAATGGTTTCTTGTGCATCGTATGCGGGGAGATTGACATCGGTATCGCCACGTAGCGCTTCGGAATAGGGCACATCGCCATAAAAATCGGTCAACAAACCGAACAAATGGGCCTTCATAATCATGGCCACGGCCTGATGGAATTTCATATCGAGTTCCACCGAACGCGTGTAAGCGAGATCGACCGTACGTAGGCTATTGTAATAATCGTGCCAACCATTACCTTCCCAATCGTAGTTGTTATTTCCCCAAGAATCTTTTTGTATGTACTGCACAAAGGCGGCCAGAGGCTCGGCATAGCCCTTGTCGCCAACGTCTTTGGCGATATTGGCCATTACTTGCGTCAGCAGAAAACTTGGATTGGCCTCGTCTAAGTTCACCCCATTGGGATTTTTATTGATCTCGGTAATATCATTGTCACAGGAAAGCGCCAAAAATAAGGATATTGCCAGGACTGCCCCCAACGTTTTGCGTATGGTTTTCATATACCTTGTATTTTATAATGTAGTCCGTTCAAGAATCAGAAACTGAAATTTATTTTAAATCCTACGGGAATGGCAAAAGGATTCACATTGAACCTTTCGATACCCTGTTTGAACTGTATACCACTTCTACCCTGGACATCCGACTCGGGCTGGAAGGCCATTTCCGGGTCTATACCTATACCCGCTTTGGTCCAAAGCATCACATTTCTACTGAACAAAGAAAACGTCATGTTCTGGATGCCGATTTGTTGTAGGCTTTTGGATGGTAAGGTATACGAAAGGGATACCTCACGAAGCTTCACGAAGTCGGAATCAAAGGTGGAAGTCCTTGTAAAATCCCAGCCGTAATGATCTTGATAGCGTGTATAGACCGTACCCTCGCCACCCAGGTTTTCAGCGGAGGCGACAAAATTTCCGTTGTCATCGTATTCTCCATGTACGCCGGGCATAAAGACGCCGTCGTTCAAAGTAATGCCCCCATCGTCGACCGGAAAGCCTCCGTCTTCGGCGGTCGGCCCACCGACCAGTACATAGAATTCCCCATCTTCGGACAGATATTGCTCGGCATTTTCCTTGAGATAGGCGGGAATATCGCCCACATCGTTAAAGTTGTGCAACTTGTCAAGCCAACGCTGCGTATGCATGTCGGATTCGCCATAGCGGTGGGTCTGTGAAACGAACTGCCCACCTTTGCGCCAATCGAGGTTCATGGAGAGCGACCAGTTTTTGTAGGAAATAGAAGTCGTCATGCCCAAGATGAAATCGGGATTAAAATTCCCTATAACCGGGGCGACCCGGTTTCCGTCCTCATCTTCCAAAGTCGAATCGCTATTTTCAAAACCCGCGTCATCAATAATAGGCCAACCGTGGTACGGCGAATCGGGGTCGTCTACACGTACCAGTTTTCGGTCCACGATATTACCGATCTCTTCGCCAAGCCAAGTGATGGCGCCGCCTTTGGCATCGGTCCATAATGTTATCGAATTCATTCCCTCCGCGAGCTCTACAACTTTGGTTCGGTTTCTGGTAAATACAAAATTCATATCCCAGTGCCAATCGTTGTTGGCCAAAAGCGTAGCTCCCAGACTGGCCTCGACACCTTTGCTAGTCAACAGGCCGGCATTGATGAACTTTGTATCGTATCCGGAGGAAATCGGGTTGTTCACCGGAAAAATTTGGTCCCGGTTATCACTTTCATAGTAGGTGCCATCCAGGCGAAGCCGATTGCCGAAGAAAGCTAAGTCGGCGCCCACCTCCCATGAGGTCTGCGATTCAGGTTTCAACGCCGCGTTCAGGAGGTTGCCGGGAACCGAAAGCAGGGAGGCATCGCCCCAAGTTCCGCCACTGTTCAATACAGGCACCAGGTTGTAGGGGTCGGTATCGTTGCCTACCTCTGCATAGCCGGCCCTAAGCTTTATCAATGAAACCTTGTTTCCCATATCCAAGGCATTGTTCAGGAGAA
>DASSWC010000224.1:0-4061 GCA_035705395.1 Pricia sp.
AAAATAGAATCCCTCTTAAAATCCGGTTATACCTACGTCAGGGTTGAAAATATCCCAAAAGACGTATTGGCCCCCCCGTTTCCCATCCATATTATCGGAAAAAAATACAAGGTTCCCGAATTCAACCTTGAACCGGGCATCAACCCGACCTTTCTCCTAGAAAAAAATGGCAAAATCGAATATGCAGTGGTCAATGGCTTTCTCATCGACGTCGACAAGGGAACCACGGATTTCGGAAATGCAATGATATATCGGTGAAGGGATCAGTACCCAAATCGAATTACCATATCGGACCCGTTGAGGATCAATAGGGTGTACATGGTAAAAATCAGGCTGGCAATTACCGTAAACAATAGGAGCGAAGTGGCCTGGAACCATTTTGGCATGCCGTTTAAAGACGTGTTTTGAATAATTGTGTAATAAACATCCATATTTTTCATTTTAAGTGTTAAACCCAAGATGGGCGTATTGACATAGCATGAACATATTGGATGTAGGTTTCGATAGGAGCAGAACTTGGGGTTCTTTGCAATGGAACAACAAAGGGAAAGAATTCCCTAAAGGATGGTATATTTATTCGCCAAACCGCATAAAAAAAGGAAGAACCGCTTTATACGTTCTTCCTTTTTTGTATTTGGTGGCAGTAATTTTTACTGACAGCCCCCGGTAAACCCGTCGGCGCTGAACTGGGTCTGCACCGCTCCCGACAGATTGCCTTTTTCTACCTGAATGGCCAAATTGTTGGTACCACTGCCGTCCCTTTTCGGGCTACAGTATTCGAAGAGGTAGAAACTGCTGGCCCGCTGGGAGACCAGGTCCGAAATATCTTTAAAGGTTGTTTCCAGCTCGTCTTTATTCCCTGCAAAAACACTGGAGGTCTTTCCGATATCCATCAATACCTGATTGTCAATTTCGGCACCAAGACCGATGGTGAAAAATGAAATGTTGGGGTTCGCCGTATCTACCTTTTCCTGAGCTGCCTCTTGGGTAAAGCGGGAGGCCTGGTCGGTGCCATCGGTAAAGATGACCACGGAGGCCGCTCCGATTTTGTTCCCTTCGGTACTTTCCGCCAACAGGTTCGAGGCGATTTCCGTAGATTTGATGACCGCGCCGTAAAGATCCGTAGAGGGGTCTTCGCTGATATCGGCGGTAATGCTGTCGATGGCAGTGGTAAGTTCGGCCTTGGACGAGGTCAAGGGGTTCAGTTCGTGCAACTCCGCTTCCCCATCGAACCAATAAATGGCCATTTTAACGGATTCCTGTTCCGTCGCCGGCATAACGTTGTTGACGAAGCTGACACTTGCCGTCTTTAGTTCCTCGAGGCTGCTGCTCAAGACACTATTGCTCAAGTCCAATACCAAAAGCGTGTTGTTACTGAAAATCTGGGAATTCGGCGAAATACGGGAGTTGGCCTCGGATTTCGATATGGTGTTGAAGCATGCGTCATTACGGCCCTGCTCATAGATCGTAAATTGCTCCGCCGTGAGTCCGGGTACCGGGTTCCCTTCTGAATCGGATACCTTGAAGAAAACGGATACCTTACCCGGTTCAGTGGTATACTGGTCCTGAATGGATAGGATGAGGTCGTTTTCGCCCAGGTTGAGGCAGTCATCGACAGGCTTTCCCTCACCGAGGTCCCCGCCCGTGTTCAATCCGAAGTTGACATCGTCATCGGCGTTTCCACAGGATGTGAGAATACCGATGCTGAGAAAAAATACTGCTAATTTGGAATAGAATTTCATTTTTGAGTTTTAGTGTTAGTTTCAACCATCACAACGGACATTTTAAAGGAATAGTATACTAGGAAAGGCGAATAATGTTAAAGAGTGTTAAAGGGATGGGCTTATATTTGAGGAGGGAAAAACGGGGGACACCCAAGAAATAATCGTATACGATAGTAGAATCCGGTCAATGTTAAAATTAACGCAAAAGGCGGATTTTTCATTAATTACGCAGTATTTTCATAACGGCTTCCAAGGGGCCATCCTAGCATTTCCTATCGCATATCCAAAAAAAATGACTCACGAATTAAAAAAAATTATAGACGCCTTCCGGGCCGCAAAAAATGAAAAGCTAAAGACCGTTCTGGCGACAGTGGTTGCCTTGGAAGGCTCTTCGTACCGTAGGCCAGGGGTGCGTATGCTGATCCGCGAGGATGGTAAAATGATGGGGGCAGTGAGCGGGGGTTGTGTAGAGAAGGAGGTACAGCTACAGGCCCAAAGCGTTTTTTCCGATGGCATTCCAAAAATGATGACCTATGACGGGCGATACCGTCTGGGCTGTGAGGGCATTCTTTATATTCTGATTGAACCGTTTGGACCCGATACTGCGTTTTTGAACGCATTTGACACCCTTCTAAAAAATCGTGCCCCCTTTCGGATAACGTCACATTTCTCAAAAAAGGAAGGTCCCAATGCCGTGTTGGGAACCCTATTTCAAATGGATGATCTAGAAATTCCCATTCGGGATTCCTTCGAAGTGGATATGAATACCGACAAAACGGAGGGGATTGTTGAGATTTTCGAACAGGAAATGGAACCCCGCTTTAAGCTGGTCATAGTCGGGGCCGAGCACGACGCCGTTCAGCTTTGCCTCTATGCTTCGCTTACCGGATGGGAGGTCGAGATTGTGGCCGCGGCCTCGGAACAGAAGAGGATTACCGATTTTCCGGGAGCCGAAAAGTTTACGGCCGTGGAACCCGAAATGGTATCGGCGGCCGGTATCGATGGCCAGACCGCGGTGATGGTCATGACCCATAGCTACGTTCGAGACCTAAAATATCTGTTGGCCCTGACGAATGCGCGTCCCGTTTATCTCGGACTTCTAGGGCCTTCGGAACGCCGGGAAAGGCTGCTGGGGGAATGTATCGAGCGCCATCCGGAAGTTTCCGATGTATTTATCGATAGCATCCATGGGCCTGCGGGACTCAATATTGGGGCGGAAACGGCACAGGAAATTGCCCTGGCGATCATGGCCGAAATCCTTTCCGTTTCCCGTGACAAAAAACCGATGATGCTCAAGAACAAATCCGGCAGAATCCACGGCTGATGACCTTCCCCAAAAATATAGCAATCGTGATATTGGCGGCTGGGGCCTCGTCCCGGATGGGAAAAGCAAAGCAATTGTTATCTTGGAAGGATACCACTTTACTGGGCCACGCCATCCGGTGTGCAAAGAGCTCCCAGCCCGCTTCGGTCGTCGTGGTATTGGGTGCCAACGCAGCGCCTATCCGAAAGGAAATAGCCGAAGAGGATGTGGAAATCCTTGAAAATCCAAATTGGGAGTCTGGACTGGGAAGTTCTATTGCCTACGGGGTCAACTTTTTAACGCAAACGGAAAAAATACCCGCCGGTATTTTGGTAATGCTCGCCGACCAACCGCTAATCGATGCGGCCTATTTGAAGACCATGATAACCGGTTTCGGTGCCAACAGTGACATCGTTGCAACAGATTATGGGAATAGGGCAGGGGTACCCGCTTTGTTTGGAGCATCCTATTATGCAAAACTCATGCGATTGGATGATGACTACGGCGCGAGGCTCATACTCGACGGCCATGAAAAGAACGTTATAATCCTGAATCCCGAAAGCAAAACGGTTGATATAGATACAAAATCAGATTACGATCAACTCTTAAAAAATTTGGATAGTCCCGACACCTAAACTTGTAACGCTATGTGTGACCAAAAGTATTGCTATATCGTTCCCCCGTACATCCTAGAAGAACTTGCCAAACGCGGTAATACGAGTTGTAAAAAGGCATTGAACGATACCAAGCGGTTTCGGCAAAAAAGGCAGGCCGCCCTCAACAATCTTTTAATCCGGCAATATAAGGAGGGCGACGGCGACCGGTTCGTGTACGATTCCAAAAACCAATACGAGCAACGTGTTGAACTTGTCCGACAAGAGAATGACGGCCCGGACCCGGACGAAACTGCCAATCAAACCTATGAAACATCAGGTTTTGTGCGGGATTATTTCAAGCAAAACTTTGATCTAAATTCCATTGACGGCAACGGGCTCGATATTATATCCAATATCCATTACGGTGAGGCTTATAAC
>DASSWC010000225.1:0-11044 GCA_035705395.1 Pricia sp.
TCGGCATATTTTCCCATTTTTTCGAGCACCGTCCCTTTTTCGAAGTAGGCGCCGATAAAAGTATCGTCGGAAATAATCGCAAAATCGTAGGCCGTGAGTGCCTCGGGGTACATTTTTTTTACGTAATACTGCTTGCCCAACTGGTGCCAGGCCACCTCGCAATACGGATTTCGGTCCAAATAATCATTAAGGTATAGGATGGCGCCATCGTAATCCTCCAAAAACTCGAAACAGTAGATGACGTTGTACAGGGAGGAATAGTCTTGCTCATCAAAGGCCACGCAACGCATAAAATTGTCCTTGGCCAGTTTAAAATCGTCCATAAAAAGGTATTCCATACCCAAGAGGGAATGGATGTCGAAACTGTCCTCGGAAAGGTTCAGGGCCTGGTTCAGCAATTCGATTGCCGCCTCGTGGTCGTCCTTTTTGGAATGGATGTTGGCCCGTTGGATAAAGATCTCCTCATTGTTGCCATCCAATATTTGAAGGGCGTCCAGAACTTCTTCGGCCCGTTCCAGATGGTTTTCGAAGACGAGCACCTCTACCTCCAAAAGTTTCAGTTCCGTGGAAGCGGGATGCTGTTGCAGGCCGATCTTGATTGCCTTTTTGGCCAGGGCGATCCTGCCGTTGTTCAGGTAGTAGTGGATGATATCCTCAAAATCCTCCGCATCGAAGAAATAGATATCATCGGTCTTGAGCATCGATTCGAACTTGTCAATCGTTCGGTCGGGTCTTTCGTGCGATTCTAACGCCATAGGATGGTTTTAGGTCCTTACCCGTCCCAAAATATTGGGAACGTGCGCTTCTCTGAATTTAAAAGTAGTCTATTGGGACTATCTATTGGCTGTGTTGTGGTATGGATTATTAACAAATTAATTAACAACTTTATTGCCCGTATTGCGTTAAAACTCCAAGAATCGTGCCGCAGCCGTTTTCGATCTCGGCCGTAGTGATGGTCAAGGGGGGAGATATGCGTACTGCCCGGGGTTCGAACAGCAGCCAGAAGAGGATGAGTCCCTTTTGCGCGCAGGTGCGTATCAGATAATCGGCAATTTCGGGAGTTTTAAGGATGGGGGCCAGCATGAGCCCTTGGCCCCGGACCTCTTCGATCAGCGGATGTTTGAGCAATTTTCGGAACAGTTTTTCCTTTTCCAAGGTTTGGGAGATCAGGTCGGTTTCGGTGATTTCGCGAAGGGTTGCCAGACAGGCCGCCGCGATGACGGGATTTCCGCCGAAGGTGGTGATATGGCCCAATTTGGGACGATCCCGCAACGTGGCCATTAACTTTTGGGATGCCGTAAAGGCCCCTATGGGGAGGCCCGATGCCATGCCCTTACCCAGTACGAGTATGTCGGGTTCGCAATCATGCCACTCAAAGGCAAAAAGGTGGCCTGTACGGCCGAAACCGGGCTGTATTTCGTCCAATATCAACAGCGCGCCCGTTGCGTCGCAGTGTTGCCTTACCTTTTTGAGGTAGCCTTTCTTGGGAACGATAAACCCCGCCCCGCCCTGAATGGTCTCCAGCACCACCGCCGCTGTCTTCGGGGTAATCCTTTCGAGATCCGGCTCCGAATTGAACCTGATGAACGAAACATCGGGAACCAGCGGCCGAAAGGGTGCCTTGCGTTCCTCAAAGTCCATTATACTCAAACTGCCCATGGTATTGCCATGGTAGGCATTATGGGCGGCGATCAGCTGGGTACGTCCCGTGGCCCGGCGGGCTAGTTTTAGGGCCCCTTCCATGGCCTCGGTACCGGAATTGACCAGATAGGTGGTTTCGAGGGATTCGGGTAGGAGGGAGGCCAGTAATTTCGTGTATTCCACGGCCGGCTTTTGCACATATTCGCCGTAGACCATGACGTGCATGTATGCCGCTGCCTGCTTTTGCACCGCCGAGACCACCCGCGGATGGCAGTGGCCCAGGCTGCAGGCGGAAACCCCCGCCACAAAATCAAGATGTGCCTTGCCGTCGGTATCGAAGATATAGCTGCCCTTCGCATGCGATACCTCCAAGGCCAGCGGATGCGGGGTGGTCTGGGCCTGGTGTTTTAGGAAGTCCTTTTTCATAAGGCCTGAACTGTTCTATTTGCTGGAACTAGCGGTTACCTTTTTCAACGTAGGCCGTTTCCCCGGTTTCGCCTCTGTACCTTTGGGATTTGGGATTTGGTCCCTCGACTGCGGTCGGGATGACCCATTTGGATCCCGCCCACCGGGCTCCCGTCTCAAGATCGGGATTTTGTTCACCGGATCTCCCGCGTTCCGTGTCCGTTCCTCTTCTTCCGCATCGATGTCGATGGGGTTGTCGATACCCCGTATCACCGGCAGCTCGATCTTGTTGTCGTCTTCATCGAATATGTCCCCCTTGGTCAGGATTCGCTCGTCGCCCCGCCACACGAAGCCTTTCAGTTTTCTACTTTCTGGGGGCAGTTCCCTCTCCGGAAAAATATCCCCGGCCGGATCCGTGACAAAGGTCAGGTCTTCGATATCGTTGTTGGCAAAGGTAATATTGATTTTGCTGCAGATGGTCTTGTTGATACCGATCAGCTCTTCGTCATCGTTGTACATATAATAGATGACCTCGGTATTCTTGACCAGGTCGACGTATTTCAGTTCGTTGTCCACGAATTTACCGTACAGGTTCACCCCCTTGGCCTGGTTGAAGCCCGTTTTGCCGATGGTGTCCTGAGAAACGATAAACGCGTTTCCCAGTACTTTTAGGGAATCGAGCTGATCGGTCTTGGTGTTGGCCAAGAGATGGATGCTATCTCCCGTCATCTGGTTCTCGGCGTTCCAGATTACCGGATTATTGATCAACTGGGTAATTCCCGTTTTTTCCTCGGAATGAATGGAATCGCACTTGCCACTCAGGTCGGTCTTATAAAACCTGGCGTTCCGGAAAGCGCGTAAAATGCGATTTTCCGGTTTGCCCGTAACCATTAGCGTATCGCCGTGAATGTAGAGGGAATCCTGCTCAACCAGGCTTATGGAAACCGCCCTTTTGGTAGCAAAAACGGAATCTTTGGCCTTGAAGACTTCGGCGTAGTGGGCACGGATTACCCCATCGTTGACCGTATCGGTAACCGTGATATTGTTGGTGGCGGACGCAAATTCGGTAGCCTTGTCAAAATACACGCTGTCGCCCTCGATTATACGGTTGTTATAATCGATACGGGTGTTCTTGATGCCATAGCCACTTTCGACCTTGGTATCGTAGAAGCCCCTTTCAAAGTAGAATTTATAGGTTTCGCCCGTAATCGTAGTGGGGCCGTACATATAGGCATTTTTCGAGGTCTCGTAGTAATCCAAGCGTTTTGAATCCACCGTATAATCGGGATTCTTGATGTGCACGCTGTCTAGGAACTGCAGCTTTTTCAGTTCCATAAAATAGCGGCCGATCTCGCTGGTCAGCGTGTTGAGGGAATCTACGATCGTACCCGAATCCTTATAGTACGATTCCTGCTTCTCCCGGTCGAAATACAGCGTATCGGTGCGCAAGGTAGTTCTATTGTTCTTCAGCAGCACGTTTTCATAGGCTTTGGCCAGACGGGTTTCCCCGTCATAGTTGATCTTACCGCTGGTCAGCACCAGGGAATCCCCTTGTTGCAGGCGCACGTTGCCCAGGGCCCTTAGCCGGTTTTCCTTTTGGTAGTACACCGCGATATCGCACCACAGGTCGGCCCCCTGGTGCTCGAACTGCACCTGCCGGTCGTCTTTACTAAAAATGGACGCACCGGGCAATCGTTCCTCGTCTTTGGTAAAATTGCCGCCATAGACGATGTTGATCTGTTTACGGGCCGTAGTATCCGTTTTCACGGAATCCACTTTTGCAGGATCGACATCCTGCGCAAAAGAGAAAGTGGTAGCAAGAAAGAGGAATAGGATGTATTGTACGTGTGGCAAATTCCCGTAAATTTTTGCCCAAAAATAGGGCTTTTTAGGGGATGATAGTTGGAATTAGGATGCTTTTAGGACGATCAACGGTCACTGGAGCAAATAGAGTAGATATTGAGCCCTTACCCTTTGATTTGTTCGATTTACTTTTTTACTCAATTTCGGAAATGACGCTTTCAATGTCCAAAAGATACTTTAGAACCCTTGGATTCATAGATTATAACTTTCGTTTTGTTTATTTCTTCGATTAGTACGGGATTTTTTAAGGCTTTTTCGGAAACTAAATCAACCTCGCGGCCCAATAGGTTTTTTAATCTTTCCATAAAACTAAAGTAGTTATCCGCGTATTCCAATAATTCCAGACGATCCGAAAATGTCACCAAAAAATCAAAGTCGCTATTTTGGTTCATTTCATCTTTTGCAGCCGACCCGAACAAAAAAAAGGAATCCACTAAGTGTTCCTCGCAAAGGAGCCTCAATTCATCAATATTGCTTTTTATTGATTTATTCATCACCTTTTTCTGTAAAAGTACAAAAAAAAAGCATGTTTAGCAGGTATCGATAAACCGTCTGCGTACGGTCAGGCTCCACGGAAACAATCGTGAAGAATTCTCGAGGTCTTCATCCTAAAAGGCCAATATGTAGACGTAAAGTTGATTTGCCTATGCCTTACTTGCCAAAAGATCCGTAATTCTGTTGGTCCGAAAAATAGATGACCATTTTCTTGCCATTTTTTTGGTAGGGATAGTACAGTTCATACCGACCTTCATCGGCACTAAAGCGTATATTAGTATTGTTGGAGTCAAAAATGGCATCTAGATATTCCCTCTCGGGCTGTGTCGTTTTGAAGATGTAATCCTTTTTTTCAGGAGGAATACTGTCCGTACGACTTCCGTAATAGTTTTGGAACTCCAAAAAAACTGCCAGTTTTCGAATGGAATCTTTTTGTACAATGGAAATGTAAGGAAAGTTTTCATCCGTTTTGGACAGAACGCCCAACAAATCCTCTACTTCCGAAATCCAATTCTCGTTGAAGGAGTAATTAAGAAGCTGATCCATCTTAAGGGCGTTGTTTTCTATAATGGACTGCGCGGATGTTACCAATAATTTTTCTTTTTTTTGGGAAGTCCAGTAGTTACCATAGAACAGCAATGCGATAATTAGGGGTAGGCTTGCAGCGAAAATCAGTACAGGTTTTTTGCCTTACCCCCGTGTTGGATAAGCGCCATCGTCATTGTGTTTATTGGCGATTCTGGTAAGGTTGAGCATTACGTTGAGGATCAACGCCCCGAACATCAGGGCGAGAATGCCCCACAGGCTCATGTAAAAGATTTCAGCGAGACGGTTCTCGAACACCTTTAGGCCAAAAACACTGACCGTAATATTGATAAAAACCCAGTATATCAAAAGGACAATCGAGATGGTCCCGATTTTGTTGCAGAGGGCGATAAGTATTTTAGGATTCATATGCTGCAGGGATGTGCAGTCACATACCTGCTATCCACTGTAAGCAACTGGCTATTCTTGTAATATGTGTTCAAGTTTTTCTGGATTTTGTCTGCTATCCCAAATAGTAAGAATCAAAAGGCGGCCTTTTTCGTCCACCTCATAGATTATCAGATAATCCCGTACAATCTTTATTCGGACCATTTTGTCATCGGTGGGTCTTCCGATTTCAGGATAGGTTGCAATGAGTTTGATAGCCTCGTTGAAAAGCCTGTTGAGTTTTTTGCTGTATAGGTTTGACCTGTTCTTTTTGTTCCAATAGGTAAAGATTTTGATTCGGTCGTCCTGGGCGCTTCGTGACCAAATTATTTGTTTAACCATTTTTCAATATCCCGGTTGGCTTCGTCATGGGTCAAATAATCGCCATTTTCGATTTGGCTTCGAGCTTCCGCAATTGCGGATTTCTGCTCACTACTTAAGATAAAGGCTTCTTGAAATTCGTTTTCAAGGTTAAGAAAACGGTAAATTTCTTCCAGTAACCGCTTGTTATCCGACAAATTGATTTCATGAATCAATTGCTTTTTTATGTCTTTAGTTTTCATACCATCTCGCCAATAAAAATACCATGATACGTATAAAGATAAACATAATTATCGAAAGTGTCCTGATTCCCTATGGATCGTCTGCGTGCGGTCGGGCCCTACGGAAACGATCTTGATGGGCGTTTCGAGTTGCTTTTCCAAAAAGTCGATATAGGCGTAGAGGGCGTCTGGCAGTTGTTCGGCCTCGGTCATTTGGGTAAGGTCTTTTTGCCAGCCCTTCATTTCGGTATAGACGGGGGTCAGGTTTTCGGCCTCGATGTTGTAGGGCAGGTGGGTAATCCTTTCGCCTTTGTAGTTGTAGGCGGTGCAGACTTTGATTTTTTTGAAGCCGCTCAGCACGTCGGCCTTCATCATGGTCAGCTCGGTGACGCCATTGATCTGTACGGCGTATTTCAGGGCGACCAGATCGAGCCAGCCGCAGCGACGCGGACGTCCGGTGGTCGCGCCGAACTCATTGCCGACACGGCCCATGGTCTCTCCATCCTGGTCAAAGAGTTCGGTGGGAAAGGGGCCGCTACCTACCCGGGTGGTGTAAGCCTTGAAAATACCGATGACCTCCCCGATCTGGTTCGGGGCGACCCCTAACCCGGTACAGGCCCCGGCGGCGGTGGTATTGCTCGAGGTTACAAAGGGGTAGGTGCCGAAATCGATGTCCAACAGGGATCCCTGTGCGCCTTCGGCCAGAATCTTTTTGCCCTGTTTCTGGGCCTGGTACAGGTATTCCTCACTATCGATAAAGCGCAATTGCCGGAGGGTTTCGATGGACTTGAAAAAATCCGCTTCCAGTTCCGCCAGATCGTACTGTATTTCCACGTTGTAGAACCCGATCATGGCCTCGTGTTTGTCGGCGAGGGCCCGGTATTTTTCTTCCCAGCCGTCGAGTTCGAGGTCGCCGATACGCATACCGTTGCGGCCGGTCTTGTCCATATACGTCGGTCCTATCCCTTTTAAGGTGGAGCCGATCTTGGCCTTGCCCTTGGCGGTTTCCGAGGCGGCATCGAGCAGCCGGTGCGTAGGTAGAATAAGGTGGGCCTTCCGAGAAATGAACAGCTTCGATTTGAAATCGATATTGAAGTTGGACAAGGCCTCCAATTCCTTCCTAAAAATGACCGGGTCGATGACCACGCCGTTCCCCACGATGTTTATCGCTTTTTTATGGAAGATGCCCGAAGGGATGGTGTGCAGCACGTGCTTGATACCGTCGAATTCCAACGTATGCCCGGCATTCGGACCGCCTTGGAAACGGGCGATGATATCATAGTTTTTGGTCAGTACATCGACGATTTTTCCTTTTCCCTCGTCGCCCCACTGTAGGCCTAACAATAAATCTACTGGCATTGGATAATATTGGGTTAGCGGTTGGATTGTTTCTTGTTGTTTTGCGCGTTGTCGCCTGCGTTATGGTGGCTGGTATCCCCCGATTCTACGGGTTCGCCCTTGACCTCGTCGTCTTTTCCGGTGTTCTCCTCGTCTAGATTGTAGTGCCGGTTCCGGATACCGTAGAAATAGAGGGAATGCGTGTTGATTTTGATGTCGAATACCTCTTCGATGGTCTTTTTGATGGATTGGATGCGGGGATCGCAGAATTCCATAACCTCGCCCGTATCGGTCAGGATGACGTGGTCGTGCTGGTGGTCAAAATAGGATTTTTCGTACTGCGCCTGGTTTTTCCCGAACTGGTGCTTGCGCACCAATTTACACTCCAGCAAAAGTTCGATGGTATTGTACAGGGTGGCGCGGCTTACCCGGTAGTTTTTGTTCTTCATGCCGATATAGAGCGATTCGATATCGAAATGCTCGTCGCTATCGTAGACTTCCTGAAGGATGGCATAGCGTTCGGGGGTCTTGCGATGGCCGTTCTCCTCCAAAAAGGTGGTGAACACGTTCTTTACAATTTCCTGGTTTTTGTTCGCGGCCATAAGGGGAAGGCTTAATTGTAATACAAAGGTACTGTTCTTTTTTTATTCCCCGGCCCCTGCGCCGAATTTTGGATACGACCCCTCGACTGCACTGGGGTGACTCATTTTGGAATTTGGCCCTCGACTGCGCCCAGGGTGACCCATTTGGAATTTTTCACCGCCGTGGTGGCTGGCTACGGTTTTCCCATTTCAAATCGCTGAGTAGGGAGCTTTTGATACCGATAAAAAAGTACCATCGGGAATACTGGCCGAAGGGCGTCCAGCTGAAGTTCATCCTAAAGCTTTTCAGGTCGCGTTCGAAACGCAGTTGGGTGAGGGTAAACCCTTTGTTCTTAAAGTCGTAGCCCGAGGATCCGCCCACCTTCCACCGGGGGGAGAGCTCGATGTCGCCGGAGAACATGAGGGAGTGGCTGCTGAATTCGTTCTGCCGCGCAGAATTAAAGTAGCTGGCGGAATAGGCCAGCCGAAAGTTCCAGGGGATTTTCGTGCCATACACTGGATTTTCGACGTCTTCATCCCCCTCTTCCCCGTATTCGTCCTCGATCAGCCGGTTGTTGTAATTGTCCGCCCGCCCGAACAGGTCATCGGTCCGCCCCCCGCTTTGGGCTACATAGTCGTAGGCGCCGGGCTCTTCCTCTTCCTCTTCTTCATCCTCCTCCTTTCCGAAGGTCTCGCTATCGATGGAATACCCGATATTTATATTGGCGGCGGTGAGCCGGAAAAGGCTTCCCCCGTTGTCGATATTAAACGTATTGATGCGGCGCCCGTTGTTGTCGATCGCATACGGATCCAGTCCCGCCGAAAAGTTAATGGACATTTTGCTGTCCAAAATAGTGGTACCGCCGTTGATACGCAGGGGATTCAATTTGAGGGAGTCGGATTCGAAATTGTATCCCGTGGAAATATTGAAATTACTGAGGATGGGAATTTTCTTGGGCTCTATGGCGGCGGAATCCTTATCCGTCACCTTGGCCTCCAGCGTATTGGCCAGCGAAAAACTGAGGCTGTTCGACTTTCCCAGGCTGGGGGCGCCGTTCAGGGTGCCTTCGAAACGGCTGTACTGAACCACCTCGCCGGTATCGTTGTTGAGGTACTCGTCGTAGTACTGGTCGAAAGAAGGCGCATAGCCGTAGCTCAGCGATGGGCGCATCACGTGGCGTATGGCCTGTATCTTTTTATCCTCCCCAAAGTCAAAGGTACCATAGACCGTGGTACCGATGCTGGCGCTGAAGTTGTAGGTATTGTAGCGATCGAAGCCAGGTATCGTATCCCGGACCACGGAGCCACGTTCGCCCCCTGCATCCCGCACGTAGCGCTGGCGAAAGGTTTCCAGTGTCCACACATCCTCATAACTACCGCCCATGCTGACGCTGAAGAATTTGGCGATTTTAAAGTTCGTACTGAGGGGAAGGCGGTGCCGGGCTCCGACCCTGGCATTGTCGAACATTTTGGCGGTGAAAAAATTAGCGTCGTTCGTGGTCAACTGGTTGCGGGCATTGACATCGTACTGAAAGTTGATATTCTGTATGACCCCCTTTTTAATACCGTCCTTTTTTGCAAAAGGAAAGATACGTTCGATACTGGCCTGAAAGGTAGGCAGGGTCATCTGAATGTTGTTCTCATCGGGATTTTCGCGGGCAGAGGGACTCGTATTTTGGGAGTGCGTGGCCGTAAGGCTCATATTGACCGAGGGATAGGCGGGAAAGGTCTTGGAATACGAAATGGACGACGACAGGTTGTTGTTCTGGGTCAGGGGCAGGTTGATCTGGTTCAGCGATTGCTGGTAATACGAGGTACTGCCCAGATTGACCGAGGCCGAGAAGCGGGAATTCGGACTCGCCTTCTGGTCCTGCGAATGCGAAATCTGGATGTTGTAGGCCGTGCTGTTGCTGTAATCGTCGAAGCCCTTTTGGCTGGTCACCAGGTTCTCGTACCGGAAGTTGACGTTGCCCCGGTACCTGTAGCGTTTGGTATACACGCTCTGTGCGCGGAAACCGTAGCTGCCATTGGTATAAAAATCCCCCGTCAGGGTCAGGTCGGCGTAGTCGGAGAAGGGAATGTAGTACCCCCCGTTCTGTAAAAAGTAGCCGCGGTCGGGATCATTGCCGAAGGTGGGCATCATGACGCCTGCCGTACGCCCGACCGTAAGCGGAAAATAGGCGAAAGGCAGTCCAATCGGCGTCGGTACATCGGCGATATACAGGTTGCTGAAGCCGGCGATCACCTTTTTTTTCGGCACGAACTTGGCCTTGCGAACGCGAATGTAGTAATCGGGATTAATGGTGTCTTTTGAGGTGGTCAGCTTCGCCTCGCTCATAAAATAGACGGAGTCGTTCTCTTTCTTGGTCTTCTCCGCATAGACCTTCATCGCATCGCTACCCAGTTGGCCCAACCCGGCCTGTTGTTCGGTACGGGAGTTGAAGATCAGGGCTTTTTCGGTATCGAAGTTGAACCGGATGCTGTCGGGCCGCACCTCGTTATCGCCCTGTTTGAAGTACGGCAATTGGGTATAATTGCCAAGGGAATCCTTGATACGGCCGGCATAGACCTCGTTCTTTACGTAGTCGAGCACGATAATGCCCGCCTTGAGTTCGGTATCCTGATAGTAGATTTCGGCTTCGTTGTAGAGATAGATCTTTTGCTCCTTTTGGCTGAGCCTAACGTAATCCTTGGCCTTGTATTTGATCTTATCGAGCAGCAGGGGTTCCTTGGCGTTCACCGAATCCACGGCCGTAGAATCCTGTACCAGGGTATCCTTTTGAACGGGTGCGGGATAGAGCGGGGCGATGATTGTGTCATTTTCGGCCTTTATGGGCAAGGGTACCAGTCCGTCTTCCTGGGCGGTCGCAAAAAAGGTGCCTAACAATAGCAATACCGTTAAAAGTGGGCGATGTATGTTTGATTGCAAGGTATAAATCCTATTTTTGTATACGTTTTGGCCCTTTCGATAGGTATCGGTATACACAGGCCAAACTTACATATATTTTTATTCCCCTTAGGGGTGTTACCATAAATTTAACCAAGATGAAGCCATCCGAATATGGCGTTAAAACACGGGTACGCCGCACTTTTGTCCTGCCCGTGATGGCATTGGCGCTGGTGTTTTTTTCCTTCCACAAAAATCCTTCCGAAATTCGCCAGGACGCTGCGGAAATCCAAAATGACGATCCGTTTATCGTCGTTCTC
>DASSWC010000226.1:0-7786 GCA_035705395.1 Pricia sp.
CAATTCCAGATCCGTTCTCTATGTGATGCAAGATTCGGTCAACGTCGCCCATATCAAGACCGATGTGTATGCCGCCCCCCAAAAAATAGGGGTTGTCAAGGGAACCACCAAAGCGGAAGTCATCGACAATCTGGAATCGAAGGCCGATTCGATCATTGCTGCATTTAAGAAAATGGAAATTGCCGCGGCCCAAGAGCGTTTCGGACGTTCGCTGAATCGGGAAGGCGCACTCCAGGAAAAGTTCGGGATAAACTTAAAAATACCGTCCATCTACAAGGTGGGCAAGCAGGAGGACAACTTTGTCTGGATCGACCGTGAAATACGCAAGGGTACGGCCAATATCATTGTTTATGAAATGCCCTCGGACAGCTTTAAAAGCGATTCCACCTTGGTAAAGGATATTGTCGCCATGCGCGATTCCATCGGCAAAAAATACGTTCCGGGCCCCGACGTAAAGGGAAAAATAACCTATATGCGGACCGAACCGGCCTATGCCCCTGCCGTTTTTCCCGCCGAGATTGCGGGACTCAAAGGCGTAGAGGTGCGTGGTATCTGGGATATCAAGAACTACCCCATGGCCGGGCCCTTCCTCACCTATATTCTGAACGACAAGGAAAACGACCGAAAGTTGGTGATGGAAGGCTTTGTGTTCGCTCCCGCCACCCAAAAGCGCGATGATATTTTCGAGTTAGAGGCCATTTTAAAGACGTTGAAGCTGGTGTCTGCCGAGAAAGAGGAATAATATCGTAGGGCCCAGCAAACTAATTAGCCACCCAACCCTGCTGCCACCCAACTCCCTGACCACCAAATTCCCTGGCCGGCAAGCTCCCGGATTACCCAACTCCCCTGCCACCCAGCTCACCCCATCCCACCGCAACTGAACTCCTTAGAACGCCCCCCATTTTTATTCGCTATTCCCTTACGATAATAAATTCGGAACGCCGGTTAAGCACGTGGGTGGCTTCGGAACAGGCTACAGTCCCGTCGCATGCGTTGAGCAAGCGGCTTTCGCCATAGCCGATGGCGCTCTCGATACGTTCGGGGGCGATACCTTGGGAGATGATATAGTTCCGCGTCGATTTGGCGCGTTTGTCGGACAGGTATTTGTTATAGGCGCCGCTACCGCGAGAATCGGTATGTGATTCGATTTTGATTGCCATTCCGGGGTATTCCTTCATGACGCTGACCAGTTTGTCGAGTTCCTTGGCAGACTCCTGTCGAATGACCGATTTGTCGAACTCAAAATAGATCATCTCGGTTTTGAGCTTCTTGATGCCCTTCTCTATGGCGATCATATCCTTTAGGCGCTTCATGGGAACATCTACATTGACCCGTTCATTGTCTTCCGTAGCGATGGGGCGCTCATCGCCGAAGAAGGCCGCCTTTGTGGTTTTTAGGGTGTATTGGGTACTGCTTTCCAGATTCTCGAACATAAAACTACCGTCGTCTTGGGTCAGGGTTTCCATAAGCTTGATACCGTTTTCGTCCAATAGCTGTACCAAGGTCTTGGGTATCAGCTCGCCCGTAACGCGCTCGGTCACCGTACCAGCGATAGCATTTTTGTTCGCGGGAATTTCCTCGATTTCCAGTCTTTTGAAGGCATAAATATCGTCATCGCCTTTTCCACCATCACGATTCGAGGCAAAAAAGCCCTTTTGGTTCTGTTCGTTCACGATATACGAAAAATCATCCTTATTGCTGTTGATAGGTTTCCCCATGTTGAGTACCTCCGCAAAACCCAGCTCGGCATCATAGGTAGATTCGAACACATCGAGTCCGCCTAACCCGATATGCCCATCCGAGGAAAAATAGAGTTTCGAGCCGTTGAAAAAGGGGAACATTTCCCTTTTTTCGGTATTGATTCCGGGCCCTAGGTTGCGAGGTTCCGAAAAGTTGCCGGCGTCGAGAACGTCGACCACAAAAATATCGGTTTTGCCGATACTGCCTGGCATATCCGATACAAAATAGAGCTGTTTGCCATCGGGACTCAACGCCGGATGGCCCGTGGAATAATCGTTGCTGTTAAAGGGTACCTCGATAGCTTCGGACCATTCCAAACCGACCTTTTTCGACTTATAAATCTTTAGGTGGTTAATGCCCTCGTCGTCGCGCTTCAATTTTTTGCCGTAATTGTTTCGGGTAAAGTACATCATTGTATTATCGTGCGAAAACGATACGGACGCCTCGTGGTACCTGGTATTGATTTTTTTGGAAAACTTGATGGCGTCTTTCAGGTCCTGAGATTCTCGATGGATCTTTGCTATGTACAGATCGAGATATGGCTGGTCGTTCCATTTGTATCGTCGTGTCATAAAATGGGATGAATCCCGGGCCGATGAAAATACCATGTTGGCCGAATCGAGGAACATGGGCGAAAAGTCGGAGAACTTTGTGTTGATGGATAGGTTCTTGAGTGCGAAATTCTGTTCGGAGCCTAAAATGTTATCCAGTACCCGTTCATTGCTCATGGTTTCGGCGGCATCGGCGCCAGGCATGGATGCATCCCTCGTCTTTCGGTTGTACAGGCGCATCAGGCGTTTGGCGCGGCCATATTTTCCCGTACCTTTCAACGAATGGGCATACTTGAACATATTGTCCGCCGACATTTCTTTGCCGTAATTTTTATATAGGATATGGTACAGGGTATATGCTTTTTCCATATCGGTGTTGAAAAAGTGCGCATCCGCTGCCTTTTGAAGGATTTCACGGGTGTAATAGGCCTCGCCTTTCGCAAGCGCCTGCTCGTAGAGTTCGGCGGCCTCGGCGTACCACATCTTATTGAAATAGGCATCCGCTTTTTGGATGGTTTTGGATTTGTTCACCTTTTCTGAAACTGTTGGCACATTTGGCAGTATTGACATTCGTTTATCGCCAATGGTGGATGGGGTGGAGTCAAGGACTTCTACAACGGCCAAAGACGAGCCGCCAATGGTCATGCTGTTCACAATTTCAAGTATCCAGACCGCATCGGAGTAGGTGCCGTTCAGGTCCGATACGCAAGCATCGACGGCTTCCAGACCGAACGGATAATAGTTCAAGTACAGGTAGTTAAGTCCATTTTCGGGGTAGGTCAGGTACCCTGCTTCCTCAAATCCTTTGCGCTTCAGTTTCTTAAGGGCCCTGGTTGCGTTTTTTTCCTTGCTAAAGACGCCCGATACGATATAATAGCCGTTTTCGACCCCTTTTAAGCCGTTAAAGGACTTGTGCGGTATATTGTTGCGGTCTGCGGCCTCCTCAAAGGTCTCGTTGATGGAAACAGGGGTTGCGGGGGAAGCCCCATAATTTTGGGAGCCGATGCCCGCGGTGACGTGGGCTTGGTCGATGCCGAGATGCTGCAGGTCTTGGGCGACCAAGCAAAATGAGCAAAGGAAAAGTGCGGTGGCAAGTAGGTTTGTCATGGGTCGATTGGTTTGCCTATGTATCATCCCATTCTTTTATTGTTTCTATGTAAACGCACAATTCGGCTTGGGCATACAATCCCAATTGATTTTTGTTGTGAAAAGGTTTGTTTTTGTTGTGAAGTGCCAATAACGCATGATATTCTTTTCGAAGAAGCGCTGGGCCGATTGGCGCAAAACCGATATTCATACGGGTTTGATCGGGAAACGGAATTCACGGATTTTTCGGAAAAGAAAGTAGGTGATGGTCAACGGCCACCTATAATATATGCTCAGTAGTATATTTTGGGATTCGCTTTAACTCAGAATAAAAAAACCCTCGGCAAAGCCAAGGGTCAACGTCTTAAACGGACGATATTTTTTGGGGATTCCTATTGTTTTTTGTCCTCCAATTTTTCGCCGGTGGGTTCATCATCTTCCTTAGAGGCGTCCTTGAATTCCTTGATACCGCTTCCCAAGCCGCGCATGAGTTCGGGAATCTTTTTTCCGCCAAACAAAAGAAGGACTACCAATACCACGATGGCGATTTGCCAAGGTCCGATGGCCAAAAAAATATGTAATGCTGTCATAATCTCGATTTTAATGGATAACAAATGTACTAAAAAAGTAATTCAATCCCTCACTAATTTCCGTTAACCTTACCTACGAACAAAAATCCATAAGGTTCAGTGAACCGCCGTATATTTTAATTTTCACCCACGAAAACTTGGAAGCAGCCCGCTATAATTTTTCAAAGAACGGTAAGGGAATCCGATTCCTTCTTATATTTGTCCATGGCCAAAAAAGTCAAGAGGAGAAAGGAAATCAAGAGGAAGCTGCTGCACAAGTACCGGCTGGTCATCCTCAATGAAAGCACTTTCGAGGAGAAATTATCCTTTAAGCTCAGCCGTCTCAACGTTTTCGTTACCGGATCGTTCTTGATTATCGGGCTTATCGGGCTTACCGCGCTGCTGATCGCCTTTACACCCTTGCGGGAATACATCCCCGGGTATGCATCCACAAAGCTCAAAAAGCAGGCCACAAACCTTACCTATACCACAGATTCCCTGTTGCGCACCCTAGAAAACACCAATACCTATTTGGACAACATCCGTATGGTACTAAGGGGAGATATCGAGAACAACGAAATGAATTTGGATTCCATTCGTGAACAATTTGAATTGGATCCCGCCAGTATCGACCTTACCCCTATCCGGGAAGATTCGTTACTGAGGGCCGAGGTGGCTTTGGAAGACAAGTACAACCTTTTCGAAAGGGAAACCGAGGGAACTGCCCTGATTCTTTTTCCGCCTGTAAACGGCGTTGTATCACAGGGGTACGACATCGAAATGCGTCACTATGCGGTAGATATCACCGCCCCGAGGGATACGCCTGTTAAAGCGGTAGCGAACGGCACCGTCATTTTCTCGGAATGGACGGCCGAAACCGGCTACGTCATCATTTTGGAGCACAGCGAAGGGCTACTCAGCGTGTACAAACACAATGGCACTTTATACAATGACCAAGGGGATACCGTAAAGGCGGGCGAGGTCATCGCATCCGTAGGCAATACGGGCGAGCTGACCACCGGTCCCCACTTGCATTTCGAACTGTGGAACAACGGAAACACCGTCAACCCTGCGAATTATATCGACTTTTAAAGATTTAGAGCCCACCTTCGTTTTTTCCTTACAGCGGCATGCCCTGAACCAGAAACCTTGAATTGTATCCATGTCCCTAAAATCCTTCTCTGCCAAAATCTTTGCCCGGTACATCGTCCGAAAAACGGCGAAATGGGCGCATAATCCCATTGTTACCCAGAAGCGGGTCTTTGCGGATTTGCTTCAAAAAGCCTCGGACACCCAATTTGGAAAGGAACACGGATTCGGGAAAATTCAATCCCACGCCGATTTTGTAGCACGTGTTCCGATACGCGACTACGAGGAACTGAAACCCTACATAGAGCAGGTCGTCGCCGGTGAAGCGGACATCCTATGGCCTGGAAAGCCCATTTATTTCGCCAAGACCTCCGGCACTACCTCCGGGGCAAAGTACATCCCGATTACCAAAACATCCATTAAACACCAGGTCAACGCCTCGCGTAACGCCATCCTCCACTACATCCACGAAACGGGCCATGCGGATTTCGTCGACGGAAAGATGATTTTCTTACAGGGGAGTCCCGTTTTGGACGAGAAGAACGGTATCAAACTGGGGCGGCTTTCGGGGATATCGGCCCATTACGTGCCCGATTACCTACAAAAGAACCGGCTACCCAGTTGGGAGACAAATTGTATCGAGGACTGGGAGACCAAGATCAACGCCATCGTCGAGGAGACGGTCGACGAAAACATGACGGTTATCGCCGGCATTCCCTCGTGGGTGCAGATGTATTTCGAGCGCCTTCAGGCAAAGACGGATCAGAAGATCGGCGAGCTGTTCAAAAACTTTCAGCTGTTTATCTATGGAGGGGTCAACTACGAGCCCTACCGCGCCAAATTCGAGAACCTGATCGGAAGGAAAGTGGATAGTATCGAGCTGTTTCCGGCCAGCGAAGGCTTTTTTGCCTATCAGGATTCGCAGACGGAAAAAGGAATGCTGTTGTTGCTGGATGCCGGGATTTTTTACGAGTTCGTAAAGGCGGACCAATTCTTCGCCGAAAATCCGGAACGAATTACCTTGGGCGATGTGGAATTGGGGGTCAATTACGCCATGGTCATTTCTACCGACGCCGGGCTTTGGGCCTACAATCTCGGGGATACCGTTCAGTTTATTTCTTTGAACCCGTACAGGGTGTTAGTTTCCGGCCGTATCAAGCATTTTATATCCGCCTTCGGGGAGCACGTCATCGCCAAGGAGGTCGAAGAAGCCATGAAACAGGCGATCGAGGCCACCGATGCCCGCATCAACGAATTTACGGTCGCCCCTCAGATTACACCCGATGGCGACCAACTCCCCTTCCACGAATGGCTGGTGGAGTTCGAGCGCGAACCGTCCGACCTGGAACAATTTATCGGGATACTCGATATTACGCTCCAACAGCAGAACAGCTATTATTTCGACCTTATTGACGGGAAAATCCTTCAAAGGTTAAAGCTGACCCCTATCAAAAAAGGCGGTTTCAACGACTATATGAAATCCAAGGGAAAACTGGGCGGGCAGAACAAGGTGCAGCGGTTGTCCAATGACCGCTCCGTTGCAGACGGGCTTTCGGAATTTAAGGGTGCCAAATAAACCAAAAGATTATGGACGCTGGCGCTGTCTGCAGGCTTGTGTCCGTTTGAACCCATTTCCATCCCAAAAACAAAAACCGTAATTTTGCCCATGAGATTGTTTTGAAATGTGTGATAAGGCAGTCTCTTATATCCGTTTATGGGGAAGACCATCACTACGACCCGTGCCCAAGAATCGACCAATGCCATCGAGAGGCTCTACATCACCATGCGGCATCTGTTCAATCGAGGGTTTTACAAACCAACCGGGATATCCGGCGAATCGATGAAGAATGCCTTGCTGCAGCTACGCCCCGAAATCTATGGGGCCCTAGGCGAGGAGAAGGCAGAGCTAAACGGACTCATCTATGTACTGGAACGCCTGCCCACGGGCATCGAACAATGCCGTTACATCAACCTGACATCCGACGAGGGCTATGGCCGATCGCATTTTGACCCCATCATACCGCCAAAGCGCCGACGCAACTGTTATCGCATCGACGAGGAGCAGATGAACATCGAGATCACGCGGGGGCGGTCGGATATCTATGATATCCTCACACATTTGACGTTCCTCTTTATAGAATCCGAAAAAATCTGTAGACGGGTACTGATCGAGGACACCGATGAGACCATCCGCGACTGGGTAAAACTGAAGGAATCCGTAAACAAACCGGAGCTTTCCCAGGCCGAAAGGGAGGTTGCCGTCATCCATACCGCCAATATCCTGGGCCGTCCATTTGTGGAAATCATGGCGGTACACGAACGCTTTGCATCCCAAGAAAATCCCGAACGCTTTTTGGAAATCATCTATTGGCTCGGAAAACTGGCCATCGAAGAGGTGGTGACCGGCGACAAAAGGACGGTTACTTTCAGTGCCCTGCTGCGCGAACGCCTGGGACACCATATTCACGGGGAACGCTGGGCGGATACCATCAAGGAAACCCTTCGGAAAAACGGACTTCTGAAACGGCCCATCCATATCATCAGCGCCAACATGCATAGTGTTATGAACTCCCTCTTCGCGCGGAACGCCCTTAAAAAGGAATTTCCCGATAATGGCGAGGGTTCGTTAAAAATCTACGAGGCCCTGAGCTCCTCCTTGAACCAAAAGTTGCGTGAAAAAGTGACCGCTTTGGCAAAAAAGAACGGAATGATCGTCATCAGTGACTTCTCGGGTACCAATATCGACGTGCA
>DASSWC010000227.1:0-2243 GCA_035705395.1 Pricia sp.
TTACAAAATCTACCCGTTGGAACTTGTATTCGAAAAGTACCTCGTTCAAAAAATCAAGGGAGAGGGAGTCCCCAATCTTGATTTTCAGGGTATTCTTGTCCAGCTCCCGACGGGTCACGACTTTCTCAAAAAGCGCATCGGGATAGGTGACGATGACCGCGGGCCGTCTTCGGGAATTGATGCGGTTCAGTACCTCGGCGCGTAGCAGCACGTTGGCATTGTCGGTATCCTCGATCTGGTAGGGCCTTCGGTAGCTTCCGGGATAAAAGAGTACATCCTTTTCTCCGATCAGTTGCTCCAGGTCGTTGAGGTAATAGGCCGCTTCTTCCTTGTCGTTAAAGATCAAAAGAAAGGGATTATCGGAGTGTTGAAAGGCATTTGAAAGTACAAAGGATAGGGAAGAACCTACCAGCCCGCCTACCTGAATCCGGGACGATTCCCTTCGGGCAATAGCCTCCCTCAGTTTCCCGGTTTTCGGGGACTGTGCAAACAATTGGGCAATCGAAGTATGGGTCAAGCGAACTTTTTTGAAAGTGCAAAGATAATGATAGAAATTGAACCGCTCCCGATGCTTTGCATTCGTTTTTGTCCGATTTGGATTAGCTATTTTCCCATAAAAGCGGCATCTTGTAGCCACAAGCAACGGTGGGGTAAAAACCGATAGTTAAAAATTGTGATAGGTATGACGGCAAAAAAGAAACAGGCGGACAAAAAATTCGACGTATTCGTAATAGGAAGCGGCATCGCGGGGCAGACCGTGGCGGAAGCCTGTGTGGGGGCGGGAATGAAAGTCGCCATCGCAGACCGGCGGGAATACGGTGGTACATGCGCCAATCGCGGCTGTGATCCAAAAAAAGTGTTGCTCGGGGCTACGGAGGTCTGGGAAAAGACTAAGAACCTGCAGGGGAAGGGCTTGAAAAAAATGTCCAAAATCCAATGGAAAAAGCTGCAAAAGTTCAAAAGGGAATTTACGGGCGCGGTTCCCGAAAAAACGGAGGAAAACCTGAAGAAACTGGGCATACAATTGTACCACCAATCCCCGAAGTTCTTGGATAAAAACACCCTGTCCGTAGAGGGCAAAACGGTGCATGCCAAAATAATCGTTATCGCTTCCGGTTACGAACCGCGACCGTTGGCGTTTGATGGCTCTAAATTTTTGAGGGAAAGCGACGATTTCCTTATGCTTAAAACATTACCGAAAAGCATGGTCTTTCTCGGGGCGGGTTATGTGGGGATGGAATTCGCGCACATGGCGGCCCGTGGCGGTTCCAAAGTTACCGTTATTGACCGTGGGGAAAGGCCGTTGGGGCCCTTCGACGCCGATTTGGTCAAAGAACTCACCGAATACTCCAAAAATCTAGGCATCTCGTTTATTTTTAATGCGGATGTGGAGTGCGTTAAAAAGGGAAAGAAAAATTTGAAGCTATACTATACAAGGGGCGGCACAGCCGAGAAAATCAAGGCCCGGCACATATACAATACGGCTGGCCGTATACCCTCCATTTCCGAACTTGATCTGGAAAAAGGCGACGTGGCGTTCGACGAAAAAGGCGTGGAGACCAACAGCTATTTACAGAGCAAGAGCAACCCGAGCGTCTACGCTTGCGGCGACGTGAGCGACCAGAATCCGCCCCTCACCCCCCTTTCCGGTCGGCAGGGTTATGTGGTCGGCGAGAATATCGTCAACGGTAACAAAAAGAAGTTAAAAATACCTGTTGTACCTTCCGTGGTATTCACCTTGCCCAACGTTGCTTCTGTGGGATATTCGGAGGAGGAGGCCAAAGATCGCTATAAGAACGTAGTCGTAAGACAGAATTCGGTGGCGGACTGGTTCAATGCCAAGCGTATCAACGCTCCCGTATACGCCTATAAAATTATATTAAACGAGCGTACCGAAGAGCTTGTCGGGGCGCATATTCTCGGTCCCCAGGCCGCGGAAACCATCAACCTGTTCACCATGGCCATCAACCACAAAATGACGGCGGATGCTATCAAAAGGACAATTTTTACCTATCCATCCTGGGCGCACGATGTGAAGAGTATGGTTTAATTGTTCTACCCTAGATTTAAATCCCGTAAAGACCTAACACCTCAATTCCCATATTAAAAAGCATCTGGGAATCGGATGGTTAGGGACATTTTCGTATTTCTTCACACAGATGTTTAGTAAACTTTAACGTTTCAAAATGAACCCTACCTAATTTCCTTCCGTTAGTACAGCTAAAGGAATAACGTATAAATCC
>DASSWC010000228.1:0-3553 GCA_035705395.1 Pricia sp.
GACCAAAGGAGTGTCCTTGGAGGAATTGAGCAGGCAGTTTCGAGAGAAGCGGATTTAAGGACGGGAAATGGGATGGCGAAGTTCCATCCTTTTACCGAATTAAATGGGGACATAACGTCAAAACATACTAAAAAAGAGACAGTTAATCGAAATATTCATGAAAAAAAGGGTTCAGCCTTTGCATTTTTCGTACCTTAGGGTACACTTAAGAATATGATTATGGAACAAGATCTCAGCCCCGGCGTAAAAATGCTCAATACCTTTCTTCGAATAATGATTGCCTGTCTTGTGTTTATTTTGGTCGCCATACCGATTGCCTTTATTCTTGATCTGGTCGGTATTTTGTAAATTTCGGATTAAACCGACGGCTCCCAGCCCTCGGCGTATTCCCTTTTCCACCAATCCTGCATCACTTTTTCGTTGTTTGTTACCTTTCCTGTGGCCGGATCGATAATTATGGTCTCCCCCGCATCCTGGGCCATATTCCCCAAATGGCATAGCATGGTGGTGACACTGGCATCTTTGATATCGGCGTGAAGGGATGTATCTTCCCGGATAGCGGCAAAAAAGTTACTGATGTGGTTTACGTCCAGTTCGCCTTCGCCCCGGGTATTGGTACCGGCACTTTGACCTCCGCCTTCCTTTTCCTCCTTGATCAGTTTACCGTCAAGTCCGTACAACCGATATCCGTCCCGGGCCAAGGTGATGATGCCCTTGCTACCATAGATCGTGGATCCCCTCCCGGGCTGGTCGGGCATGATTACGCCGCGGCTGTGGCCCGTCCAAGTAATGAACTTGTCCCCCGGGTATTTATAGGTCACCTGTTGGTTGTCAACAAATTCCCAATCGTCGTCGTAGGTGTATTTTCCACCGAAGGAAGTCACGCTCTCAGGCAGGCCGACGCCCAGGGCCCATCGGCAGATATCAATTTCATGTGTGCCGTTGTTATGTACCTCGCCAGTGCCCCAGTTGCGGAACCAGTGCCAGTTATAGGGGTGTATGTTGTCGCGGTAATCCTCCCGTGTTGCGGGCCCTTGCCACATTTCCCAGTCCAGTGTCGGGGGGACCTCGATTTTCTTCCCGGTGCCGATGGAGCCGCGATTGTTCGAGTAGTAGGCTTCCCCTTTATACACATCGCCGATAATACCCTCCCCGATTTCCTTGACCGCCAAAATAGAAGTCTTTGCGGAACGTTGCTGGTTGCCCATCTGGACTTTCTTGCCGTACTTTTTCTGTGCATCTACCAGCAACTGGTTTTCATGGGGATTGTGGCTGCAAGGTTTTTCGACGTATACGTGTTTGCCGGCCTGCAGGCCCAAGATGGCCATCGGGGCGTGCCAGTGCTCGGGGGTAGCTATGAAAATGGCATCGACGTTTTTGTCTTCCAGAATCTTCCTAAAATCCTTTTCTACCTTGGGAACATAGCCCAGGTTCTTTTGGCACCAGGCATTGTGTTCTTCGATAATGGTATCGTCGACGTCGCAACTGTACAGAATCTTGGCGTTGGTATCTTGATGGATGGCCTTGCAGTGCGCTTTGGCCCGACTGCGTACCCCGATCACCGCACAGTTGATCTTGTCGTTGGCGCCCCATATTTGGGAATAGCCGGGAACGGACATGGCATTGATACTACCGCTAAAAGCGATACCTGCCGCACCTGCGGAGGCCTTTTTAATAAAATTTCTTCTGTTCTGGCTCATTGGTATCTTTTTACTGTTACTGCTCTATATCGAATGTAGACCTGGCTGGAAACATCGGCACAACACCCATTGGGTTTCATTATTTCTGGTCCGGTTCGAGCTTGCGGATCTTGATGTTCCGGAACGAGACCAGATCGCCATGGTCCTGTAAGAGGATGTGTCCCTCGTCGGATTCCCCGAAATTCGGCCATTTGTCGTATTTGCTCTCGGAGACGAGTTTTTTGTATTCGGGACTTTTACGTTCGTATTCCAGTACTTTCGCACCGTTGAGCCAATGTTCCACGTGGGTGCTGTCGGAGACGATACGGGCGGTATTCCATTCGCCGATGGGGTTGATGGGCTTGTCGGGGTCCGCCTGGATTAGGTCGTACAATGAGGCGACGGTACGGCTGCCCTCGTGGTTGCCCTCTTTGGCATCGGGATGGCGTTCATCGTCCAAGATCTGATACTCCAGTCCAATGGACGATCCCGGACCCTTGTTCAGGTCGGTATCCACAAAATACTTGATGCCGCTGTTGGCCCCTTCGGTCAGTTTGAAATCCACCATCAGTTCGAAATCGCCGTACAGGTCCTTGGTCACGATATCGCCACCTGCAGCGGATTCTTCGCCGCCGGATGCGAGCACGCTCAAGACGCCGTCCTCGATTTTCCAGCCCTTATCGGGAAAACTGTCCAATCGGGCACCGCGCCAGCCGTCGGTGGTCTTGCCGTCCCAGAGCAGCTTCCAGCCTTTCTCCTTTTCGGATTGGGAAAGACGGTTCTTGGTGGTAATGGGTTCAATGGGATGCGGTTTATTGTACTTGGAGAGGCTATCGGTCAGGATTTTGATGTTCTTCCACATGATTTCGGTACCCGCTTCATTTTCTTTTGGGATGCTGTGCACCTGCAGTGCAATAAAGCCTTCGGCGGTCTTATCGTCGATCAGGTTTGCGGCGGGCACCCCGTTGATCCATGTCTGGATGGTATCGCCGATGGCCTCGACCCGGTAGTGGTTCCAATCGTTCTGTTTGAACGCGTTACGTGCCTCGGCATTGTCGGCCAGGGTGTTCAGCCATCCCCGTCTGCCCTCGTCGTAGATGCCCGCGCTGTAGGCCCTGTCCGACGGATCGATTTCGATCTGGTAGCCGTGTACCCTACCATCGCGGTACCACGGGTAACTGTTGCTTCGTATTTGTATACCCGAGTTCATGGTGGAATCCACCTTATAGTCCAGTTCCAAAATAAAATCCCCGTACATTTTGTCCGTCGTCATAAACGAATTGGGCGTATCGTGCACGGTGCTGCCCACGACCATCCCGTCGCGGACCTCGTAATTCGCCTCGCCCCCTTTTTGCGTCCATCCGTTCAGGTTTTCACCATCGAAGAGGTCGACCCATGGGGTGTCGTCATTTTCGGTTTCGGCGCAGCCTACTACTAATAATAAACTAAAGAGCATAGCGAGGGGTAAGGCATTTTTACCCAAGGGTAATGTATTTTTTCTCTTTGGTGCGGTCTTCATCTTCACGGTTGGTTTTATTTTAAAAGATATGTTTTTCAATACGAGCGGTCAAGATATGAAATTTGCATTTGATTTTGGGTACTATTCCGGTCTTTTTCATCAAATGCCGACCCTTTAAAATGAAAAATCCGATACACGCCTTGATTTAAAAAAATGTATAGGAAAGTAATCCTATTACATCAATCCATCCGTTTTTTCCTTAAAAAATAAAGAAAAGATACCATCTGTTTTGTGAAAAATTTTATATTCGCATTGCTTAACACGTCATTAACAACATCGTTGTTTTGTCACAAACTACGAAAATCAATCTTAATTTCCAGCTATGCAAATGACCAAGAACACCTTTCTTGCCATG
>DASSWC010000229.1:0-29839 GCA_035705395.1 Pricia sp.
TTACAAAATACGGGGCTGCCTTATGAGGAACAGCACGTGGTCATCGTGGGGGGCGGACTATTGGGATTGGAATTGGCCGCGGCCCTCAAAAAAATACAGGTCAACATCAGTATTGTACAACGCGCGCCAAGACTGATGGAACGCCAATTGGATCGGGTCGCTAGCCGACTGCTGGCGGAAGATGTTACCGAAAGGGGCATCCAGATCTATTTCGACAACGAGGTCAATACTGTCTTTGAGGAAAAGGAAAACCCGAATACCCTTTTGGTAAACCTCAAAACGGGCCGTACCATACAATGCCATGCCATCGTCTATGCCATCGGCACCCGGCCCAATATCGAATTGGCCAAAATAAACGGTCTGGACACGCGCCGGGGCGTTCTGGTCAATTCGTACCTACAGAGCAACGACCCCTCTATCTTTGCCCTCGGCGAGATTGCGGAATTCGGGAATTCCCTCTTCGGGATAACCTCCGCTGCCGAGCAACAGGCAGATATAGCGGCTAACTATATTTTGGGCGACCTGTGCAGCATCTATTCCGGTTCCGTATTGATGAATATCCTTAAATTCGAGAATTTGGACCTTTGCAGCATCGGTATGGTCAACGCACCGATAGATGATACGAGCTATGAGGAAATTATCTTGATGGACGTGAGCCAACGCTTCTATAAAAAATGTATCGTAAAGGACGATATCTTGAAAGGCGCTATTTTGATAGGCGATAAAATTGAGTTTGCGGAGTTCAAAAGGCTGATCGAAGAAGAAATCGAACTGTCCGAAAAACGAAAAGAGCTGTTACGCGGCACTCCCAATTCGGTGCCGCCCAAGGGCAAATTGGTCTGTTCATGCGGTCAGGTGGGCGAAGGCAATCTGGTCGATGCCATCGTCAAAGGATATTCCGATTTCGGCAAACTGTGTTCTGGAACCGGGGCGGGACTGGGTTGCGGCAGCTGCAAACCCGAGGTCAAGGCCTTATTGGAGAAACAATTGCAAATGACGGACTGAGACCTGTGGTTCATTTAGCAACCGCCTTTCCGGGACCGGACCGGGGAGGGAACAAAAGCCGTCTAGTTAACTGACAACTTAAAAAAATTCGCTCTTGAAAGACGACCTGCACCGTATACTGCTAAAGGGAGGGGTGACTTCCCCCGGCGAGCTCATGGATATCATCACCATGTTGGAAACGGCGGGATTGACCGAGGTCCATTTCGGATCCCGGCAAGATTTGCTGTTCCCCCTAAAAAATGCCAAGGAAGAACAACTGGAGCGTCTGTCAAAATTCAACACCGACATCGTTGGTGACAGAAACTATCAAAATATCGTCTGCTCCTATATCTCGGCCGATATTTTCGATATGACACACTGGCTCAAGGGCTCCACCTACCTCTACATCTTGGAAAGCTTCAAGTACCAGCCCAAACTAAAGATCAATATCACCGACCCGAAACAGCGATTGGTACCCATCTTCAACGGTAATCTGAACTTTATCGCCTCCAATAACGAGGATTATTGGCATCTCAACGTCAAACTGCCACATTGGAAAACTGCTGCGGACTATCCCGTTCTGATCTATACGTGGGATATTACCGCTATCGCCAAGACCGTTGAAGATATCTACGAGGATATCCAGGATATCGACGAACTGTTCTTCGTGCTGAACCAAAATTTGGATACCAACAACAAGGCCATCGACGAAAAACTAGAGATTCCCTATGCCACCTTTCCGTACTACGAGGGAATGAACCGGATGGGCCTTGACCAGTACTGGTTGGGACTCTATTGGCGCAACAACCGCTACGACCTGGCCTTTCTCAAGGAATTTTGCGGATTTTGTCTCGACAACAGCATCGGAAAAATAGGGATTACCCCATGGAAATCATTGATTGTCAAAGGGATACAAAAACAAAGCAAACCCGCACTAGAGCGGTTTATCGGGCAGTGGGGCATCAATGTACGGCATTCCCAGCTGGAAATGAACTGGCATGTGCCCGTGGAGGATCCTGAAGCCTTGGAACTTAAAAAATTCCTCGTACGAAGTTTTGACCAGAACGATATTAGCACGTACGGACTCACTTTCGGCATCAGCAACGACGTGGGCAAACGGTCGCATTTCGCCTCCGTCATTATCGAACGGAACGCACCACCGACCATTGTAACGGATTTCGAAGTGCGGCCAACCTATAACGTACTGCACTTTGAACGTTTCGACCCCAACACCCAAAAATACCGGGCCTATGCCCAAGATGTGGATAAGATAGAACTACCGGGACTTCTCATGGAGCTGAGCAAAAAATATTTTGGGCAACTCTACAGCGAGGAAGCACAGGAAAAGCCTAAATCAAAAGATGCGGAACCCGCCGAAAGAACAGTACATCAATGTCAATCTTGTCTTACGGTTTACGATAAGACGTACGGGGATGCCAGGGCCGATATCCCGGCCGGAACGGAATTTGAAAAACTATCGGCGACCTACTGCTGTCCCGTCTGTGAAGCCCCAAAAACCAAGTTTGAAAAGGTGACGCTTCAACTTTCTTGATGCGGAAGTTCAAAAGAGGGAGCGTATTGCCGCAGCTTAGGTCTTATCCTCCGTTCTATAGTTAATGGTAACCCGCGTGCCCTTTCCCGGAACGGAATTGATAAATAGGCGGCCATTGATATAGTCGATACGTTCCTTCATAAAAAAGAGGCCCATTCCACCCTCGCTCGTATTTTTGGGTACCTCACCCAAAATGGTATCGTCAAAACCTTTGCCATCGTCGTCGACTACGACACTTAGAATACTGTCCTTAAAATTGATGCTGACTAAAATGTAGTTGGCCTGCGCATATTTGATGGAATTGTTTACCGCTTCCTGGGTCACCCTATAGATATTCGTCTCGGCGAGGGAGTCGAAACGCATATGGCCCTCCGCCTTATTCTCGAACAATATGGTCTTACCCGTTAATTTGGAGAGCTCCTCGGTCATTTTACGAAGGGCGGGGAAGATACCGTGGTCGCCCAATTCTGGAGGAGTCAAGTTAAAGGTGGCGGTCCGCACACCCCGGATCAGGTCGGCGGTCAGGTCTTTCAGGTAGGCGATTTTCTCGGTGGTTTTTTGGGTCTGGCTCGGATCGATGGATTCGATATTGAACTTCAAAGCGGTCAGCATCTGCCCGATGCCGTCGTGGATGTCCTTGGCAATGCGCTTGCGTTCCTCCTCCTGCCCTTCGACAATTTGGCTTGCCTGGGCCTTTTTTTGTTGCATCCGCTCTTCAAAATTCTGTTGGGTAAGCTGTTCGACCTTCAACAGGTTTTTCTTGCGCTCGGTAATATCGGAACACAAAATCAGCACGCTTTGCTTTCTGCTGGATGGGTGCATGGGCACGATGGACATGTCCAGCCAAACCTGGTCCCCAGCTACCGTCATTATCTTGATTTCCTCGTTGCGGATTACGTTTTTACGGTTGCTTTTCAGGATTTCCCTCAAATATTCCCGTTGGCCCGCGTCGGTAGTCAAAATTTCGGACAATGGCTTGTTGAGTTCTCGATCGGCTATGCCCAAAAGGTTCTTGAATTTCTTACTGATGAATACTACGCTCCCATCTTTTCGGGCACTTGCGAATAGGGCGGCGTTGTCGATTACAAAATTGAGCTCCTGCAATTCCTGCAGCGATTTCTCCTTTTCCGTGTACAGCTCCTGGATCTCCCTGGCCCGAACCTCCGATTTTTTCTGGTTGTCCAACAGGTCGGCGATGGTCTTACGGACCTGTAGGGATAGCGGCCGGAAGATAAACAGGATTTCCAACAGCAATATCAACAGTGAAAACGCCAATAACAGCAGTTCCTTCCGCTTGAGGTCCTGAAGTTTCTCCTTGCTATTCCGGTCGTATTCGTTGACGATGGTGTCCATCAACCGTAAAAAGTGAGGCTCATTTTTTAAGAGGATGGAAATATCGTTTTGCAGCCGTTCCGAAGGGATGGGATTTAAAGTGGAAACCGTTTTCGGGATGGAGTCGGTGGGGGAAACGGTTGTGGGCATCGGGTTTGCGGTACTAGTGGTTGTGGGGATGGAGTCCGCAGTGCTAAAGGTTCTGAGGATGTTCTCCGCCGCGGTCGCCATAGCGGAATAGTGGGGTTCGATTTCCCTAAAATGGGCCAGAATGGCCACATCGTCCTCGACCGGAAGGCCTAAGGCGGGACTTCCCTCCTGCAATCCTTCGTGGGACTCCTTCCAGACCAAAAGCGTTTTTCGTATTTCCGGAACGATTTTTTCCTGCGCTTCCTCAAAAGTCGCATCTTGTAAAAGCAAGACCTCCTTGACCAGTTTTTGGCTGTAAGCCCGCTGCCGGCCCGCCAGGTTGATTACCCGTGAGTCGCTGAGTTGGGAGTCAAGATGCCGTTGGATCAACACCTGCGCCACGATGATCGTAAAGGCAATGCCCGCCAAGGCCAATAGGTACCACTTCCGGATCTTGAGGAAGGTTTGGGCGTCAAGGGATTTTTGACTTTTTTTGTCAGACATGCCTATATATTTTTTTGTATCGAATAGGGTAGTTTTTTCTTTTGCTCACTCTCATTAACGATAGGAATTCGGGTAAAAAGGGAAAGCAACTACCGTATTATAATACATTACCCCCGACCGCCTTCGAAACGAGTGCCAGGGATTTCTTGGATAACGGCAGGCCCATTGCGGCCTTGTGTCCTTTTTCTGACATTTTCCGCCAGGTCTTTTGAAGGATGTCGATAATCTTTTCCTCCGGATGTTCGGCGGCGAAGGGTTCAACGTAAAATTCGAGAAAAACAAGGCAGATAACATCTTCCAAGGTCTGGGTATCCTCATTTTTTTTGAGCTGTTTCTTTTGCAAAAGAAAGGCCACCTTGGCGATGGTTTCCTCGTCATAGCCCACTTCCTCCAAGATTTCCCTAGCTTTTTGGGCATGGAACTTTTTGAGGTCCTGCCGCCATTTCAAATATCCGACACGTTCCATGTCATAGGAATCCCGTGGGATTTCCCATCGTTGGATGTGCTGGCAGCGTGCCGTCAATCGCAAGGCTTCCGAAGCATCCGGGGCGAAATCGTTCAGCTTTTCCGTCATCCGGATGGCATACAATACTTCTTTTGGATAGGTTCTTCCCATATATTCCTCGGAGTTGGGATCCTGTTGGTTCGCTTTATCGAAAAGTTGGAAGGCTTGATGAAGTTTGTCGATTGCGGGCATGGGACTTATTTTTGGCTAAGATACGAAGAGAAGGCCTATAAAGGGGCGTTTCCAAGGGAGGTCATGACGCCATACCATTATAGGTCAGTCTTCAGTAGGGAAGTCTAGGATACCCTCATTCCGAAAACCCCACATACACCATGCCGTCCACCACCTTAACGGGATAGGTTGCAATAGCCTCCAAACTCCCGTTGAGGTTCTCGCCGGTTTTAAGGGAAAAGGTACTTTTATGCAGCGGACACGCCACTTTGGGTTCCAAGTTGTCCTCCCCGATCATACCCCGGGAAAGGACCATCTCCATTTTATGGGGACAAAGATTCTGACAGGCGTACCATCGATCCTCGCGAGTAAAATTAAACACGGCAATTTGTTGGTCCCCATACCTGATGCACGCCCCGCCATTTTTTGGAAATTTGGAGGCCGGGGCCGCCTTGAACCAAGTTGTTACGTGGTCTGAATCTAAAGTTTCGCAAGATTTTAAATCGGATAAAATCATACTATTTGGTTTAACGTAAATAATAAGGTGCGTCACGCCCATTCCTTCGGCATCTTCTGGTCCCTAAGCGTTACGAATTCGATGTTGTCGTCCTCGTCATCAGAGTTTACAAAATGGGTATATCGAGAACGGATTTCGGGATTTTCCACGGCTTCCTTCCACTCACACCGGTAGGTGTTGACATAGGCCTGCATTTCGGCATCCAATTCTGCGACAATGCCCAGGGAATCGTGGATGACCACGTTTTGCAGATAGGTGATGCCGCCTTCCAGCTTGTCGAGCCAGGCCGCGGTACGTTGTAAAGGTTGGGCGGTCTTGATATAGAACATGATAAAACGGTCTACGTATTTGATGGCGGTCTGCTTGTCCGTTTTTTCGGCCAACAGCTCGGCGTGCTTGGGTTTGGCTCCGCCATTTCCCCCTACGTATACGTTCCAGCCGCCTTCTACCGCGATAAAACCGAAATCCTTGCCCCGGGCTTCCGCACATTCTCGGATGCAACCGGATACGCCTCCCTTAAGTTTGTGCGGGGAGCGGATACCTTTATAACGGTGCTCTATCTCGATGGCAAAGCTTACGCTTTCGTCCATACCATACCGGCACCACGTGGAGCCTACACAGCTTTTTACCGTCCGCAGCGATTTTCCATAGGCCTGCCCCGTTTCAAATCCCGCGGCGATAAGTTCTTCCCAGATAAGGGGAAGCTCATGTAGCTTGGCCCCGAACATATCGATACGCTGCCCGCCCGTGATTTTGGTGTACAGATCGAATTTCATCCCGATACGGCCGAGCGCCATCAACTGTTTAGGTGTGATTTCCCCCCCGGCCACCCTCGGCACAACGGAATAGGTGCCATTCCGTTGGATGTTCGCCAAGTACCGGTCGTTGGTATCCTGTATGGTCTCCTGTCGGTTGGCGGTCTCGTTGTAGATACTGGCAAAAATAGCTGCTACGGCCGGTTTGCATACTTCACAGCCGTGGCCGATACCGACGGTATCGATCAATTCATCGTAATCGTGTATATTTCGGGTCTTGACAATATCGTATAGCTCTTGCCGCGAAAAATCGAAATGTTCACAAATACGGATCTTGACCGTTTTGCCGATGGACTTTAAGCTCTCAGTGACCAGATCGCTGAGCATCGGCTTGCAACCCCCGCATCCCGTACCTGCCTTGGTAGCTTTGGCTATAGTCTTGACGGTCTCGTTGCCATCCTCCAAAACCGAACAACAAATCGCCCCTTTGGTCACCGCTTCGCAGGAACAGATGACCGCCGTGTCGGGCAGGTCCATCGCACTGCCGAAAGAGGATCCCCCTTGGCCACGGGAACCCACGATCAGTTCTTCGGCGTTCTCGGGCAGGGGCATGTTATTGAGAAACATTTGGTGCAAAATGCTATAATCAGTTGCATCGCCGACCATGATTCCCCCCAAAAGCGTCTCGCCGTCGTGGCTTACGTTGATCCGTTTGTAAATGCCTTTGGTCTTGTTTTCATAAATAATGGATAGCCCTTTTTCCGCTGGCATATAGGGTATCCCAAAGCTCGCCACGTCGACACCGATCAGTTTGAGTTTGGTGGACATGTCTATTTCCGGCCGCATCACGACCTCCGTGTTATTTAAAATCTGGTTGACGGCCACTTCGGCCATTTCGTAACCGGGTGCCACCAGCCCGTATATCATTTGTTGGTAGAGAGCCACTTCGCCAATGGCATAGATGTCGGGGTCAGAGGTCTGCATCCTATCGTTGACAACGATACCGCCGCGTACGCCCATTTCAACCCCGCAGGCTTGGCCCAGTTCGTCGCGGGGGCGTATGCCGGCGGAAATGACCAACATGTCTACGGTCAGAAAATCGTCTTCCCCGAACTCCATGCCCGTTATCGCGCCATTACCCAAGATACGGTTGGTGACCTTGCCCGAATGTACTTTGATACCCATGGATTCCAAGGTCAATTGCAGCACATTGCTGCTTCTGGTATCCAGTTGCCGGGGCATGAGTTTGGGCGCAAATTCCACTACATGTGGCTCCAAACCCATGTCCATGACCGCCTTTCCGGCTTCAAGACCTAAGAGTCCGCCCCCCAGGATGGCGGCCCTTCCGTCGGGTTTGGTTTTCTTGACTTTTTCCGCATAGGTCAACATTGCTTCCAGATCTTCGATGGTCCGATATACAAAAACCCCTTCCTTTTCGACCCCTTCGATGGGGGGCACAAAAGGGGAAGATCCCGTGGCCAGTACCAGATAGTCATAGGAATAACGCGCATCATTTGCCGTCGTAACGGTTTTCGTTTTTCGATGGATGTCCGTTACCCTTTCCCTAACATTAAGCTCGATATTGTGATCCGAATACCAGCTAAAGGGTGCCAATTCCAACATCTTTGCATCCCGGCTTTCAAAAAATTCACTGAGATGCACGCGGTCATAAGCTGCTCGTGGCTCTTCTCCGAATACCAGAAGCTTAAAATGACGGCTTTCCTCCCGGGCCACAAACTTCTCGCAGAATTTATACCCGACCATCCCGTTTCCGACCACTATAATTGTTTGCATAGGTTTCAAAGTAATGACCAACCCTGCAATTTTACGTATAAATACGTATTTAACTAGTGTTTATATGAAAAAAATTACGTATATTTTTTAAGTAATTTTCAAAAATTACGTTTATAGATGGTCATGGGATAAAATACAGGGGGCCCTTGGCAAGATGGATATAACCAACATTTTCGGTCTGAGCACGAACTGTTGAGGCGCATTTCTTATATTTGTGCGTATAAATACCGATATTTTGGGGCAAACCATACGCATTGTATTAGCCGACGACCATTCCCTCGTACGGGACGGCATCCGGGCTTTATTGGAAAGTGAATCCGATCTTAAAGTCATAGGGGAAGCCTCCGACGGAGAGGAAGCGATCCATCTGGTACAGGAAAGGAGTCCGGACTTGCTGATTATCGACATCCGCATGCCCGTAATGAATGGTATTAAGGCCGTAGAGCAGCTCAAAGTCCAAGAGCATCCCGTAAAATCCATCATCCTTTCCATGCACGATTCCGAGGAATACATTCTACAATCGGTAAAGGCCGGAGCCAAGGGCTATTTGCTCAAGGATACGGGAAAGGCGGAATTTATCAAGGCGATCCATACGGTACGGGAAGGTGGTACGTATTACAGCGGTGCCATTTCGAACGTTTTGGTGGATAGCCTTTTGCATCCAAATAAACCGATTTCCAAAGATCGCGACTCAAACGAGGCTACCCTTAACGCGTTCGACCTTACCAAGAAAGAATTGAAGGTATTGGATCTGGTACTCTCGGGACTTACCAATAAACAGATTTCCGAAAAACTACAGAACAGCAAACGCACCATTGAGACCCACCGTTTTAACCTAATGCGCAAGATGGAGGTCAAAAATCTTATGGAGCTATCCAAAAAAGCAAGGAAGAACAAGTTGGTGTAATTTAAAAATCCAGCTGCTCTATGGTGTAGGAAGCGCTGTAAGGTTCCAAGAAATATTCCAAGATCTTGGGATCAACATTGGTATAGAAATAATACTTTCCCCTATTGCCGGAAGCGTTCAGCAATTCTTTCTGCTCTAAAACCGCCTTGGTCTGACGGGCCACGGCCTCCCCGGAATCGATAATCTCTACATTATGCGGGAGCATTTCCTTTAATACGGGAACCAGATAGGGATAGTGTGTACAGCCCAATACCAAGTAATCCATACCTTCATCGAGCATAGGCTTAAGATAGGCCTTCAAGAGGTCGCGGGTCTCCTTCGAATCGACCTTACCGCTTTCGATCAAGGGTACCAGCCCAACCCCTTCACGCTCGATGATCTTGATGCCCTTGGCATGCATCTGTGAGGTACTATAAAAAAGTCGGCTTGACAGGGTACCCCTTGTGGCCAAAATACCGACCGTATGGGATTTGGATTGCAGGGCAGCGGGTTTAATGGCGGGTTCTATCCCGATAAATGGCACCGTATACCTATCCCGCAAGAAATCTATGGCATTGGTCGTAGCAGTGTTGCAGGCCACCACGATCAGTTTGCATCCCTTGTCCAATAGGAATTCGGTATTTTTGATGCTCAAGCGAAGAATTCCCTCAGCCGGTTTCTCCCCGTAGGGTGCATTTTTGCTATCCGCCAAATAAATCGTATCCTCGTTAGGCAGTAGTTTTTGGATTTCTTTCCAGATAGAGGTCCCCCCCACACCGGAATCAAAAATACCTACGGGGTTGTTGCTCATTTTTTCGGTGTTGAATTAGGATTACCCATACCACAGCGCCGGACAATAGATGTATCGGCCCCATTTTAGAAAGGAAACCGGTCAGAAATGCCGTTAAGACATATCGACGGCGTACTTTTTTTGCTACCACTTCGACACCTTCCTGTCACTTTTGTCCCAAAACCGCGCCAATCGGCTCCCCCGTAGCTCCACTCGGGAAGGCAATACCCAGCAAGGAGGCCATAGTCACGGCGATATCGGGAATCTCGGTCCGCAACACCGTGCTTCCCTTTCGTATTCCCTTGCCGTAGAACAAGAGGGGCGTATGGGTATCATAGTTATAGGGCGAACCGTGGGTAGACCCCGTGCCCGAGGAGGATACGTACCCCGGACTCAACACGACGATTACGTCACCGGATCGCTTTTGGTGATGGCCGTTCTGGATGATATGGGGTATGCCATGGGTATATTCGTTTTGCCACATCTGATAAGCGGTATAGACGTGCTCAACGCCCCCATAGGTCAAAACTTCGCGGGCAATGGCCTCTTGCACCTCCTTTAGGGACATGTCCAGATTTTGGACAACCCCCTGATCCACGAAAAACTGATAATTTGAAAAGGTTTTGACAATGTCGGTCGTTCCGAAAGTGAACTGCAAAAATTCATCGAACTCAGCCTTCCTGTCTTTCCAAGCCATATTTCCGGCGGGAATTTTTGAATCGGCCAGATAGGCCGCAACATCCATCGCCGCATGGTCGGCAGTCAAAAAAACCGTATAGTTGCCTTTACCTACCTGCTTGTCCAACGCCGTGAGCAAGCGTCCGAGATCTTTGTCCAATCGCAAATAGACATCCTCTACCTCCTTCGAATTTACGCCGTACTTATGGCCCACGTAATCGGTACTCGAAAAGCTGACGGCCAGAAAATCGGTATCCTCGTCCGTTCCTAGCCTCTCCGCCTCCAGGGCGGCAATGGCAAAATCGGCGGTCAGGCTATTACCGTAGGGAGTCGCCTTGATCATGTCGAATTTTCCGTTGGCATCCCATAGTCCGGGCAGGTCGTGCGGAAAAACCGCTTCCGTTTCCCCATCGAAAAGGCCCTCGTACGCATTGCTGTCGGTACCGCTCTCTACGTATGATTCGATTGGTTTTAAAGTCGTCCACGGCTTTTTATAATTTTCCGCCGCATCCGAGGCATTGAAATCCTTGACCCATTTCGGCAGCGTTTCCATATAATATGAACTGGTAATGAACTTGCCTTCGTCTTTACCATGAAACCAATAGGCGGCATTGGCGGTATGCCCACCGGGAAGTACCGCTCCTCTATCTTTCATGGCTACGGCAATCGTCTTGCCCCGCATTTGGGTAGCAAGGCGCAATTGGTCGGTAACCGTGGTTACCGTCATGCGATGGGGTGACATTTGGCCCGCATCGGAATCGGTACCGACGGACCGATACCTGTCGTCGCCGGCGCAATACACGTCTTCCCCCGAAACTTTGTCGTACCATCCGTTGCCGATGATACCGTGGGTCGCGGGCGTGGTTCCCGTATATACGGAGGTATGCCCGGGGCCGGTAGAGGTCGGTGCGTAGTTATAATGGTTGTTCTTGCAGTTGAATCCCTCTTCCACCAAGCGTTTAAAGCCATCATCGCCATACCGGTCGTAAAATCGGGTAAGATAGTCGTAACGCATCTGATCTACGATGATACCGACGACCAATTTGGGGGTCGATTTTAAAGGATCATTATCCGTATTTGACTTTTTTTGTCCCCAAACCCCCGGGGTGGTAAAAAACGTTGAAATAGTGATAACAATAAGGGAAAACATTCTTTTGGACATGATTGGTTTTTTAATTAGGAAATGGACTAGGGGCCGTTTTAACTCCTTGTTTGTAATAGGCCTTGGGGGTACATCACTCATACTTAGTTGCTATTGGTAAACGTCGGGAGGCGATGCTTACGTAAGCAACAAAAGTAAATAAATTCTTTCGTAAAAGTTGACCTACGCTCCGTCTAATCGCTTGCTTATTCCTATTTTTACGGCTCGAAACCTATTTACATGAGCTATCTATCATCGATCGGCAGCTATGCCATTATGGTAAAGGAGGTCTTTAAAAAACCCGTCAAATGGCAGATCATGCGCCAGTTGATCTTAAAGGAAATTGATGAGCTTATCTTCGGTTCACTGGGCATCATTATCTTTATTTCGTTTTTTATCGGGGCGGTGGTCACGATACAGACGGCCTTGAACCTGACCAACCCGATTATCCCCAAAAACCTGATCGGCTTTACCACCCGTCAGTCGCTGATATTGGAATTCTCACCGACTTTCGTATCGATTATCATGGCCGGTAAGGTTGGTTCGTATATTACCTCGAGTATCGGTACCATGCGCGTGACCGAGCAGATCGACGCCCTCGAGGTGATGGGCGTCAATGCGCTCAATTATCTCGTATTCCCCAAAATCGTCGCCCTACTTTTTTATCCCTTTGCCATAGCCATATCGATGTATGTGGGAATTTTAGGGGGGTGGATTGCCGGGGTTTTCGGCGGCTTTCTTACTAGCGCGGAGTTTACCGAAGGCCTGCAGATCGATTTTATTCCCTTTCAGGTGGCCTATGCCTTTATCAAAACCTTGGTATTTGCCTGGATTTTGGCCACCGTACCTTCGTTCCATGGTTTCTATATGAAAGGCGGGGCACTGGAAGTGGGCAAGGCCAGCACGACATCGTTTGTATGGACCAGTGTGGTCATCGTGGTCATGAACTATGTACTCACACAATTATTACTGGGCTAATGATAGAGGTAAACGACATACACAAATCTTTCGGGGATACCGAGGTACTCAAGGGGATCAGTGCCAGTTTTAAAAAAGGAAAAACCAACCTGATCATCGGCCAGAGCGGGTCGGGGAAGACCGTTTTTCTAAAATGCCTGCTCGGTCTTTTTAGTCCGGAAGAAGGTAGCATTTCTTACGATGGGAGGGATTATTCGAAGCTTTCGGGGAATGAACGCCGCGACCTGCGCCAAGAAATGGGAATGGTGTTTCAGGGAAGTGCGCTGTTCGACTCCATGAGCGTTGAGGGCAATGTTAGGTTTCCGTTGGAAATGTTTACGAAGCAATCGAAATCGGAAAAACAGGATAGGGTGGATTTTGTGCTGAAACGGGTCAATCTAACGGAGGCCCATAAGCGGTTTCCCGCAGAGATATCGGGCGGAATGCAAAAACGGGTCGCCATCGCACGCGCCATCGTCATGAACCCGAAATATCTTTTTTGTGACGAGCCCAATTCGGGCCTGGATCCGAAAACCGCCACCTTGATCGACAACCTGATCCAGGAAATTACGCAGGAATACGATATTACGACCATCATCAATACCCACGATATGAATTCGGTCATGGAAATCGGGGAAAAGATTATCTTTCTGAAAGACGGTATCAAGGAATGGGAAGGTAGCAAAAACGAAATCTTCAAAACCGACAACGAGGCCGTAACCAACTTTGTGTACTCGTCGGAACTGTTTGAAAAAGTAAGGCAGATGTATATCGAGGAGCGGTACTGAACGGTCAATGCCACTCAAGGTGTGGACCGGTGCGTCCGCGTCGTTTCAATCTTAACGCTTTTAGGTGTAATCCTCCCCGAACACATCCCTTACCCGGTTCAGCATCTTTTTGATATCCTGCTCCTTGGCTTTCGGATAAATCAGTAGCACATCCTCATTATCCACGATGATATAATCCCTTAAACCATCGATAACCACCATTTTATTCTTGGGCGATCGGATCATATTCCCCGATGCATCCTCTGATAGTACTTTGGCGTTGACAATGGCATGATTGCTTTCGTCTTTCCCCAGTTTGTCGTAGAGAGATCCCCAAGTACCCAGATCGTTCCAATCGAAACTGGCCGGAAGCACATAAATGGATTTGGAATTTTCTAAAATGGCATAATCGATGGATACGTTCTCCGCCTCGGGGTAATTATTTTCAATAAAGGCAGATTCTTCGGAAGTATTGTAAGCGGATATTCCGGATTCAAAAAGGGCATATTGCTCCGGTTGATACTTTTGAAAAGCCTTCACTATGGTATTCACGCCCCACATAAAAATGCCTGCATTCCATAGAAAATTCCCTCGGGCCAAAAACTCCTTGGCAGTGTCATAGTCCGGCTTTTCTCGGAACTGTCGCACTTTTTTAAGTCCCGAGCGCGCCGGCCCGTCATCCTTTTCGAATTCGATATATCCAAAGCCTGTGTTCGGAAAGGAAGGTTTGATTCCCAAGGTACAGAGTACCTCGTCATTTTCACATTTCTCGAAACACACCCTTACATCGTTGGCAAAGGCCTCCTCGTCTTCGATCCAGTGATCACTCGGCGCTACGACCATCACCCCATCGGGATTCATTTTCTGAATTTTCAAGGCAGCGTACAGAATACAGGGAGCCGTATTGCGCATGGCCGGCTCCAAAACGACCTGATCTTGCTTGACCTCCGGAAGCTGCTCGAGCACCAAATCGTTGTAACGTTCATTGGTCAGGATAAAGATATTCTCCGTCGGAACAAATCGGTTCAGGCGATTAAAGGTTTTTTGGATCAGGGTATCGCCCGTGCCCAACATATCGTGGAACTGTTTGGGATAGGAAGAGGTGCTCACCGGCCAAAATCGGGACCCGACACCACCGGCCATCAAAACTGCGTAATAATTTTTTTTCATCCTTTTAGTATTTTGGGCGCAGCGGAGCAATCTTCTGGCGCCGGCCTTAGCTTTGAACTACTTATGAATGCGGAACGACGAATCTGCATTTTCCATTCCACATGGTTGGCCTCACCCCACTAGTTCCACCTCTGCATTGGGTTGAAACAGGTACATTTTGCCCGTCGCTACCTCGACACATTCGTAACGTTTCACCCGTTTGTTGCCTTTTTTAAAAATCTTACCGTTATAAATTCGGAAAACGCTGCCCAATGGTATTTCAAAAACATAGGTCCCGTCCCGTTGTTGCGGGTCGAACACCTTCAAAGCTATGGATAATTTCGCATCCGTACTGCTGCTGGCCTTCGGGTTCCGGAAATGTTTTGCCAATAATGGCAACAGCTGGTTCGGAAAAATTTCGGGGCGGATAAAGGGCAGCATCATGTGTTGAAATGTATGTTTCCATTCCCTTCCGTGGGGTTTGATGCGCCGCCCGAACTTTTCAAAGGCGACCAGATGTGCGATTTCATGCACCAAGGTAATCAGAAACCGATATTTGTTCAGGTTGGCGTTCACGGTAATCCTATGGGCACCGTCAGGCAGTTTGCGATAGTCGCCATGGCGAGTGACCCGCTCGTTAACGATTTTTAGGTGGACGTTGTTCTGTTTGATAAGCTCCGAACAGGGGGCTACCGCTCTCTCGGGAAGATATTTTTGAAGGGTTTTGTGCATTACCACAAAATTAGCGATTCTCGCTAAGGTGTACTACTCGAAACTGGCAACAGCTTTCCATTATAGAACCGCTGTCCGGTCAATGCAAAATCCTTAATATATTCCGCCATCTCCAACGCGGTGTTTGGGGCTTTATAGCCTGGGAAAGCCTCGTCTAACATCTCGGTTTGCACGGCTCCCAGTGCCAATACATTGAATGCGGGACCGGTTTCCCTGAATTCCTCCGCCCAGAGTTCCGTCAGGGCAATGACCGCAGCCTTGCTAGAGCTATAGGCGGAGAGACCTGGAAACTTCACACTACCCTGTACCCCGCCCATGGAGCTTATGGTGACTACATGTCCCTTTTTGGACATTTTTGGGACCAGCGCTTTCGTGATTTTGGCCACACCGAGGACATTCACTTTGTAGACTTCCTCGAATTCCTCGGCGGTGGTCTTCAAAAAGGGCTTGTTCAAGAGTCTACCCGCATTGTTGATCATAATGTCTACGGACTTCCAGTTATCATTCACAAAATCCATCATTTTTTTTACATCCTCCGAACGTGAAATATCGAAAGGGAAGGATGCAATATGGCCATGGCCGAGATCGGAGATGGGGCCGTCATTTCGGGATAGTGCCAACACCTCATGCCCATCGTCCGCAAAGAGTCGGGCCATCTCAAAGCCGATGCCTCTACTGGTACCCGTAATGATTACGTTCGCCATACGCTTATTCGATGTATTGGAAAAAGGTACGGGAAACACCTTCAGCAAGGGGAATGCCTCTATCGACAATTTTCGCCATCAGTTGTACTTTATCTCTTTCGAGGGGGCATTGGCGATGCCTTCGATAATGGGAATGCTCGCATTGACCACGTTGGCGATATGGCCATAGTCCATTTTCATAGCTTCGTCACCCACCTTGTGGTATTCGTCAAAGTTGGTGAAATCAAAAGTGCTGAAGGTCTGGGAGGGCACCCGGAAAGTTTTATGAAAGGAATAATTGTCCGAGCGTTGAAAAAGATTAAACTCCTTGGCCTTGGGCAGATATCCGGCATAGGTTATATCGGAATAACTATTGGCCACATCCGCCAAATTTGACATTTCATAGCCGGTCAGATATGTAAGGTAATCCTTCTCGACCAAAGGCACTCCGACCATTTCGTAATTGAGTACGGTATATAGGTCTATCTCTTCCTGTTTCAATTTTTCGGCCAGATGTTTGGAACCCACAAGCCCCTTTTCCTCCGCACTGAACAGCGCGAAGATGATACTTCTTTTGTTCGCTTTTGAATTGCCAAAATACCGGGCCAGTTCCAGGACCGTTGTAGTACCCGAGGCATTATCGTTGGCCCCATTGGCGATACTATCACCGTTTATAGCCTCAACAATATGGCCCAGATGATCGTAATGGGCACCGATGATAATGTATTCCTTTTTAAGAACCGAATCATTGCCTTCTACCACACCTACCATATTGTAGGCGGGTTTTTCATATCCGGAAATGGTATCGCGATAGTTTTCGAAGTAGGGCTGTACCCCGTTTTTGACAAAAATCGCCTCGATTAAATCCCCAGCCTTTTCGATTCCCATACTTCCGGTATCCCGGCCTTCAAGCTCGTCGGAGGCTAAAAAATTCATAATAAAACCGATGTCTACCCCGCTGGTGAACTGGGCCTCTTTCTTTTTCACGAGCTCATCGATACCCTCGATATCGCTGGGTTTCTTATAGATTTTGTCGGGCTTGCGCGAGACGTCGATCGGCGCCCTACTGTTAAAAGTGACCGTTTCTTCTACTTTCAAAGAACCACAGCTGTAGGTAATCGCAGTTAATAATATCAGGGATAGGATTTTATTTTTCATGTCGGAATTTTTAACGTTTGCGTCAATTTGCGACAAAGTAAACATAAAAAAAGGCATTCCAAAATAATAATGAATGCCCTTTTAAGGGTTCATCTAACCGCACCTACCATAATCTTGGGACGAGAGTTGGGTTACGCCAACATCGTCACCGGATTCTCAAGATAGGTACGCAAGGTCAACAAAAATTGGGATCCGGTAACACCGTCGACTGTACGGTGGTCACAGGCTAGGCTAAGCTTCATGGTATTGCCGATTACGATTTCCCCGTCCTTGACCACGGGTTTTTCCACGATGGCACCAACGGACAGGATGGCGGAGTTTGGCTGGTTGATGATGGAAGTGAATTCCACGATACCGAACATGCCCAAGTTAGAAACGGTAAAGGTACTGCCCTCCATTTCTTCGGGCTTTAATTTCTTGTTTCTTGCCCGGCCGGCCACATCTTTGACCGAGATCCCAATTTGCGTTAAATTCATTTGATCGGTAAATTTCAGCACCGGCACGACAAGACCCTCGTCTACCGCCACCGCCACGCCGATATGAACGTGATGGTTGTATTTCGTGGTATCGCCGTTCCAAGTCGTATTGACCTGTGGATGCTTTTTAAGTGCCATGGCGCAGGCTTTGACCACCATATCGTTGAACGATATCTTGGTGTCGGGCATTTCGTTGATCTGTTTTCTCGAGGCAATCGCATTGCCCATATCGACCTCGATGGTCAGATAATAGTGGGGGGCCGTAAATTTGGATTCCGAAAGACGCTTGGCTATGGTCTTGCGCATCTGGGAATTTTTGACCTCTTCGGAGCGCTCCTCGCCTACCGGCAACTGGACGGGGGCGACCGTCTTCCCCGTAGCCTTCTCCTGTGAGGGGGCTTTGGCAGGCTCGCCGGGTTGCGCTTTAGCCGCCGGTTTGAAATTCTCGATATCCTTTTTAATAATCCTTCCGTTGTCTCCGGATCCGGAAACGTTCGACAGGTCGATACCCTTGTCCTCTGCCATCTTTTTGGCGAGGGGGGAGACAAAAATTCGTTCGCCGTCGCTGTGCGTTTTTATTTCCTGGGATTTTTCCGCTTCCTTTTCATCAGCCTTTTCATCAGCTTTTTTATCGGAGGCGGCATCTTCTTTCTTTCCCGAGGATGGTTTGGCGTTCAATACGGCGTCGACATTGGTACCCTCCGGACCTATTACGGCGAGCACGGAATCTACGGGAGCGGATTCCCCTTCCTGTATACCGATATGCAATAAGATGCCCGAGTAAAAGGACTCAAATTCCATGGTCGCCTTGTCCGTCTCGATCTCGGCCAGAATATCACCCTCCTCAACTTCGTCACCGACCGCTTTCAACCAAGAGGCGACCGTACCTTCTTCCATCGTATCGCTGAGACGGGGCATTTTAACTATCTCAACCCCTTCGGGAACCTCGTCCGTGGTGCTATCCAGACCGCTATCCCCGGACCTGGTGGCGTCCTCCCCTTTTTGTCCGGAGGCATCCTTTTCGGTTTCTGCGGATGCTTTTTTTTCTGTATTATCCGTATCCGATGTGGCCTTGGCTTCGTTGGCATCGGAAGCATCATCCGCTGAATCTTTGTCATCCCCTGAAGATTTGCCCGAAGCACTCTCACCATCGTCCGAAGAAGCACTCTCACCATCGTCCGAACTGGTACCGTTGTCGTTCAATAATCCGGAAATATCTTCACCTTCCTCACCGATAATGGCCAATAGGGAATCTACCGGTGCCCCGTCGCCCTCGTCGATACCGATATGCAACAGGGTACCCTCGTAAAAGGATTCGAATTCCATCGTCGCCTTATCGGTTTCGATCTCGGCCAGAATATCACCTTCCTCGACCTTGTCACCGACCGCTTTCAGCCATTTCGCAACGGTACCTTCTTCCATGGTATCGCTCAGCCGGGGCATCTTTATCACTTCTGCCATATGTCTTAAAGTTTATGTTGTACAAACGGAAAATCCTCTTCCTCGTAGACCATTTCGTATAACTGCTCGACGGGTGGGTAATCGGATTCTTCGGCGAACTGTTCACATTCCTTCACCCGGTCCTTCACCCTTTTGTCTATCGCATTGATTTCTTCTTCGGTCGCATAGTCGTTTTCCTTGATCACATCGAGAACTTGTGTAATCGGGTCTATCTTTTGATATTCCTTCACCTCGTCCTTGGTGCGGTAGTGTTGGGCGTCGGACATCGAATGCCCCCGATATCTATAGGTTTTCATTTCGAGAAAGGTAGGCCCGCCGCCACTACGTGCACGTTCAATGGCCTTGCTTACTTCTTGCGCGACGGTTTCCGCGTTCATACCGTCTACCGGGCCGCACGGCATTTCATAGCCGAGGCCAAGCTTCCAGATTTCGGTGGAATGGGAGGTCCTTGCCACCGAGGTGCCCATGGCATAGCCGTTGTTCTCACAGATGAACACGACGGGTAGTTGCCAGAGCATCGCCAGGTTCAGGGACTCGTGAAAAGAACCTTGGCGCACCGCACCATCTCCCATATAACAAAGGGTAACATTGTCCCTTTCAAAATATTTATCCCCGAAGGCCATACCGGCACCCAAAGGAATCTGTCCCCCTACGATACCGTGCCCCCCGTGAAACCGGTGTTCCTTTGAAAATATATGCATGGATCCGCCCATACCCTTTGAGGTACCGGTGACCTTCCCGTAGAGTTCGGCCATTACCTTTTTGGGGTCAACCCCCATGCCAATGGGCTGTACGTGGTTTCTATAGGCGGTGATCATGCGGTCCTTGGATAGGTCCATTGCGTGCAACGACCCGGCCAGAACAGCTTCCTGCCCATTGTATAAGTGAAGGAACCCCCTAACTTTTTGTTGGATATAAACCTGCGCCAGCTTATCCTCGAACTTCCGCCAGAAGTACATATCCTCATACCATTTCAGGTAGGTTTCCTTAGTGATTTTTTCCATGGTTATGGTTTAACAGCATTATTAAAACCCTCGGGAACGCTTGTCCGGACGTCGAAGCGTACCAAGAGCAGCAAAAATACATATTAAATCATTAGTTGGAAAAAAATCCTTAGCCCAAAAAAGAACGGTCGAACCCCAACGGCAACAAATCGGCGATCGAATCACACTGAAACACCTGGCCCGTCTCGCCCATCAAAAGCAGCTTTATGGGGGTTTTCTGTCGGATCTCATATTCCGATATGGACTGCCTGCAATTGCCGCAGGGCGCGGCTGGAGTGTCGACTCTGTGATTTTTGGACGCTGCCGAAATGGCGATTGTTTTGATCGGCATTTCCGGGTATTGGGCGCCTGCCTGAAACACCGCCACCCGCTCGGCACAGAGTCCCGATGGGTACGAGGCGTTTTCCTGGTTACTACCGATGACGGTATCGCCGTTAGACATAAGCACGGCGGCCCCGACCTGAAATCCCGAATAGGGCGCATACGCATTTTTCCGAGCCGCAACGGCTTTGGACATCAAAGCTTGATCTTCTTTTGAAAGTTCGGTCAGCGTATCAAAAACCGTCAGTTCGAAGCTTATTTTTTGTTTTTGCATGGCATAGAAGCTAATAAAACAAAAAAACCCGCACTAAGCAGGTTTTATCGGAATATCAATGTCATTCACTCCCTTAATCGTTCAAAAACTCCTCCCCCAAATAAAAGGTCAGGGAGAAACGCAATGAATTTTCGATGGGGTTGGTAATCTGCGAGGTCGAGAACAGGTACGACAGGTCTATTTGTGCCGATCGGTACCGGAAGCCGGCACCCAGGGTAAAGAACTTGCGGAAGCCCTTAACATCACTTTCGTTGAAGTAACCCGTACGGAACATAAAGGCCTCCTGATATCGGTATTCGGCGCCCAGGGCCCAGGTCATCTCCTGCAGCTCTTCACCGAAACCGTCAGGTGCATCGCCAAAAGATTTGAAGACACCGCTCAAAAAGCCGATGTTTTGGTACTCGTCGTTATCCGCCGCATCCAAATCGCCATCGTTATCATAATCCTGGGGCGTCGGCACCAACAATTTGTTGAATTCCGCGGTAAGCCCCAATACATTGTCCTGATCCAGTATAAAATCAAAACCGGCCCCGAATTTCAGGTTTGCGGGAATAAAATTATCCTGTCCGTTCTCGTCGTAGGCAATCTTGCCGCCCAGGTTCGAAATATTGAATCCTGCCCTCCAACGACCGTCAAAAGTGGTGTAGGCAATTTCGGGCGATCGATAAAAACCCGCCACATCGACGGAAAAGGTACTTCCGGGATCTGAATCAATGCCCGCTTCGGTAGGAAACTGCAGGTTAGAACGGATATACCGTCCGGCCACGGCCATGGAGAACGTGGGACTCAATTTCAACGAATACGACCCATCGAGCGCAAGCTCGTTCGGCTTGACAATGGTCGCCGCGTCTTGAAAGGTCTGTCGCAGTTCGATTTCCCCCAAGGTAAAATAACGGAGACTGAACGCGAATGCACTTTGCTCGTTGATTTTATTGAAGTAACTGGCCTGTAAAAGACCTATATCCGATACCACGCTGCTCAAATACGGGGTGTAGCTTAGACCGATGCCCATTTTTCGTTCAGCAAAGGCGAACTTGGCCGGGTTCCATTGTTGGGAAAACGCATCTGTCGAGGTCGCGACCCCAACATCTCCCATACCCGCTGCCCGTGCGTCGGCCGTAATATTCAAAAACGGAACGGCTGTAGTAATGACACGGTCCCTAGGTTCAAGGGGATCCTCCTGCGCCGAAATTTGGCACACGGAAACAAGCAAAAACAATATTGATAATTTTTTCATTTTAAACAGGTCTAAATTCAATCGGGCAAATATCAAAAAGGGTATCCGGATTCGAAAATAAATTAGATGTATTACATCCAAAACGGGCTATTTGACAATATCTTATATAAGAGGTATATTATTTTTGATTTTTTAGTCAAAAAGAAATAACCCATATCATACTATTATCTTATTTGTACCGTTATCCTTTTTAGGAAGGCCCTGCATTTTCAACAGTTGCATCGGCATCCTTTGGATTAAATTTTTTTCGCGGATGAAATATTATGTAGGTTTCACCGTTTTATTTGCCGAAAGTAAGATTAAAATTAATCAAAATACAAATTACGACCGCTAAAATATAGGTAGTCGAGCCATTTGAACTCAAGTTCTAATTATGAAAAAACAGTTTATTAAAGTTGTACTTTCTTGTGCAGTGGTCGCAGGAGGCTTTACAGTCACCAGCTGTAAGAACTCCGGCAGCAGCAAGGATGTGTCGAGAGCCACGGGTTGGAAAATCAATTCGAAGGAGGGCGGCTTTCAATACAATACGGATTTCAAGGAACAGGAGACCGCTCCCGGCCTCGTGTTCATAGAAGGCGGCACGTTCACCAAAGGCAAGGTACAGGACGATGTGATGCACGATTGGAACAACACGGCTTCCTCACAGCATGTACAATCCTTTTATATGGACGAGACCGAGGTGACCAACCTGATGTACCTGGAATATCTCGACTATTTGAAGAGCGTATATCCTCCCGAGAACCCAAAATACACCAATATCTACGTAGGGGCCTTGCCCGATACCTTGGTATGGAGAAACCGATTGGGATTTAACGAGACGATGACCAACAACTATCTGCGGCATCCGGCCTATGCGGAATATCCCGTGGTAGGAGTCAATTGGGTGCAGGCCACGCAATTTGCCGAATGGCGTACCGACCGGGTCAACGAAATCATGTTGGAAAGGGAAGGCTATTTGGCTGAAGACGCCAAATACCAAGCGGCAACGGGCGAGGTTGCGGGTACTTTCAGTACGGAGACGTACTTGAAACGTCCTGAATCCGTTTACAACGGCCAGATCGATTCGCTTCAGGGCAATAAGAAAAAGGACAGTATCAACGTTTTTGCTTCAAGAAGTAGCGGTGTAATTATGCCGGCGTATCGTTTGCCCACCGAAACGGAATGGGAATATGCCGCACAGGCCAACCAGGGCACCCGGGAATACAATAACTACCGAGGTAGAAAGAAATATCCTTGGGAGGGGCAGTATACCCGTAGCGGACAGCGGGTCGGACGTGGCGATCAATTGGCGAACTTCAAGCAAGGGCAAGGGGATTATGGCGGAATCGCCGGATGGTCAGATGACGGTGCCGACATTACCGCCGAAGTCATGTCGTACAAGCCGAACGACCTGGGACTATACGATATGGCCGGTAACGTGGCCGAGTGGGTAGCCGATGTCTACCGACCGATCGTGGACGACGAGATCAGCGATTTTAATTACTACCGGGGCAACATATACATGAAATCAGCTATCGGGGAAGACGGGAAGGTAAAAATACTGCGTGATTCGATTGTTTACGACACCTTACCGAACGGTAAAATAGTAGCCGTAAACTTGCCCGGCGAAATCAAGATGGTGCCCGTGGGCGAAGAAGAGACCTTTCTAAGAACGAACTTTTCCACGAGCGATAACCGGGGATATAGGGACGGTGACCCGAACTCTTCAAGGTTTTTCGACCAATTCGCCGAAGCTGATGAGGTCGATGATAGCGAAAGGATGTACAATGCGCCGAAAAACAAGATAGAGGTCGATTCGGCGGGGAATCTTGTCCGCGAATATGACGAATCGAACAACCGAACCACCTTAATCAACAACGAGGTCAGGGTCTACAAAGGCGGTTCGTGGAGGGACCGTGCCTATTGGCTTGATCCCGCACAACGACGGTACATGCCCCAGTATATGGCCACCGACTACATCGGTTTCCGTTGTGCCATGTCAAGGGTAGGATCGAAATCGAAAACAAAGAACAAGACCCCCCGCGGTAAAAGGGCCAGATAAAGTCTTTAAGCCTAAGATAGTATCTAAGTATAATAATTGTAAGCCCTGACCTTTTTCGTCGGGGCTTTTTTTGAATTCATTATCTTAGGCACATGAAAATAGCCTTGCTCCACCAACACTTTTTAGAGCATCCCCATGTCTGTACCGACACCCGCAAAATTAATGGGGACTGTCTCTTCTTTGCCCTTAAGGGGGATAATTTCAACGGAAATGTCTACGCCTCCGAAGCTTTGAAAAAAGGGGCGGTTTATGCGGTGGTCGATGCGCCGGAATATGTGGTTTCCAATAAATATATCCTGGTCGATGATGTCTTGCGGACGCTCCAACATCTGGCCACCTTCCACAGAAACCATTGCAATGCCAAGGTCATCGCTTTGACTGGCAGCAACGGCAAGACCACGACCAAGGAGCTGATTAACGCAGTGCTCTTGAAAAAATACCGTAGCATCGCGACCCGAGGCAACCTCAACAACCATATCGGTGTTCCGTTGACCTTATTATCCATTACGCAGGATACCGAAATCGCCATCGTCGAAATGGGCGCCAATCATAAAAAGGAAATCGAATTCCTATGCGATATCGCCCGGCCCGATTTTGGATATATCACCAACTTCGGAAAGGCGCATCTCGAAGGTTTTGGCAGTAAGGAAGGCGTGATACAAGGAAAAAGTGAGCTGTACACCCATTTGATGGAGAACGGAAAGTCCATTTTTTTAAATGCCGATGACCCGGTTCAATTGAGGAAACTCGGCCCGCATATCAAAAAATTCGGCTTTAGTACCGACAAAAAGGAATATTATCGCATAGCTTTTGTAAACGCCGATCCCTTTGTCACGATTAAGGTCGAGGGCCATACCATAAACTCGCAATTGATAGGAAGCTACAACTTTACCAACTGCGCCGCCGCCATTTTGATGGGCAAATATTTCAATGTCCCTTTGGAGGATATCAAACATGCCATTGAGGATTATTCCCCCAAGAACAACCGTTCCCAAATTTTGGAAAAGAACGGTCACCGGATCATTCTCGATGCCTACAACGCAAATCCGACGAGTATGGCAGCCGCCCTGAAAAATTTCGAAGCCATGTCGGGCCGGCCCAAAATCGCCTTTTTAGGGGATATGTTCGAACTGGGCGAAACCGCCGCTGCCGAACATGAGATTATCGCCGACCTAGCCGCGCAAATGGCATTCGATGAAGTTTTTCTTATCGGGGAACATTTTCATAAAACCGAGGGCGGACCTCAACGCAAACGTGGGGGCACATCCCAATCCAATGCGGATGAAGAGTTCATACCTCAAATGGGCTACGAAGCCAAAAGGAGCAACCTTGACATCGGTAAAAACAAAGGAGAGGCATTTGGGAAAAATGGGATTAAAAAATTCGATTCCTTCGAAAGGGTTTCCGAATATTTGAAAAAAAATCCCATCGATACAAAGAGTACAATCCTTATCAAGGGATCAAGGGGTATGGCCTTGGAGCGCATTTTGGAATCGTTGTGATTTTTGGAAGGGAAAATACGGTTCTCGATGCGGTGTCGAACGGAGAACGCAAGGAGAATTATCGAATCATCATATAGGGAAGGGGTGTGGGTCATACTGGATTCGAACCAGTGACCTCTGCCCTGTCAAGGCAGCGCTCTAAACCAACTGAGCTAATGACCCGAAACTTTCGCCAAAGATAAAGCTAATTTTGAATTTCGAAAACTTAGCAACCGATTTAAAACGACCCATTGTATTTTTGGTATGTCTAAAAGCCGAGTAGGCCTTTTATGCCTCATTGGTCCCCTTCAAAATTCGAAATACAATTCAATTTAAAATAAAATGCCGTATTTTGGTTCCTGATAATGAAATGCAAAAATATGGACACCAACAAAAACAAAAGAAGGGATTTTATTAAAAAATCGGCATACGCAACGGGGGCGGGCCTCCTTGCGCCCAGCCTTACCTTCGGCATAACTTCTTCAAAAGGAAAAGTGATGGAAACCGTAGGCCATGGCAATTTCAAGTATTCCGTAGATAAGGAATGGGGCGTGCAGGACCCCTCGAAAACACCCGTCAACGACTGCCATGAGATGGTGTTCGACGACCAAGGTCGCATTTTTATGACCACCACAGGCGCGGATAACGACAATATCATTATCTACGACAAATCTGGAAAGGTACTGGATTCATGGGGTACCGAATTCCCGGGGGCACACGGTCTTTCCATCATGGGCGAGGGCAGTGACCAGTTTCTTTTTATCACCGATCCCGAGACCCATCAAGTGCACAAAACCACGTTGGACGGTAAAATTCTGATGACCGTCGGACGACCGAAAGAAGTAGATGGCTATTCGAGCGACGACCAGTTCAAGCCTACAGAGACCGCCATATTGCCCAATGGTGATTTCTATATTGCCGATGGTTATGGTAAAAATTACATCATCCAATACGATGCCAAGGGAAATTACATCCGGCATTTTGGGGGCAAGGGCGAAGGGGAGGGACAATTCAATTGCTGCCATGGGATTACGTTGGATACCCGAAATGCCCAAAATCCTACTTTATTGATTACCTCGCGTGCCAGTCAGGAATTCAAACGGTTTTCTTTAGAAGGCGAACATCTGGAAACCCAACCCCTACCCGGATGCTCCATCTGTCGCCCCGTCATCCATGACGGAAATATCTATTTCGCCGTTATCATTACCAAGACATGGGACAGCTATGATGGGATGCTCGCGGTCTTGGATAAAAACAACCAAGTGGTCTCCTTTCCCGGTGGCAGCGCACCTGATTACAGCAGTGGAAAATTGTCCGAACCGGAATATGACGGGAAGACCTTCCGAAACCCCCATGATGTGTTGGTTGATAATGACGGGAACCTCTATGTGCCACAATGGGCTTCGGGGAAAACCTATCCTATTAAGCTCAATAGGGTTTAATATACTGAACTCGTCTTGAGTTCACTCCCCAAGAAAAACTTTGCGGGAAGCACGCAACTTGACCAAAAACAAAATCAGCCCCCAAATGGGAGCTGATTTTAAATTTCCAAACAAACAATCTACTCCTTAATTAGGGGAATGGTCTGTTTTGAATCGGCGGATTTTAGCGTGAGGTAGTAAACTCCCTGAACCTGTCTTCCGACGTTGGAAAGTTCCAAATTCACATCAGACCCGTTTGCGCTAAATTGACCTTGCTCCAGTTGCACGCCCACCGAATTCGTTACCGAATACTCGATATTGCCCGTGGTGCCCTCGGGGAGTTTAATGGCTACCCTACCGTCCGATTGGATCGGATTGGGATACGCATAGGCAGCAACCTTGGCAGCCTTTGCCGTAGAAACGGGAGTCACCGTAAATCGGATTGTTTTTGAGGATACTACATTGCCCGAACCGCCATTTCCTGAATAGGCGACGGCTTCCAGGGTATAAGACCCACTGCCAAGTCTTCCGGAAAGATAATTCCCTTCCAGATCCCCAAAGAGGGAATAAGGCACCAGTTCTTCCAGTCGTGTTACGGATTTAGCTCCAGAAAGAGACAACCTAACACTCTTGGCACCCGATGGGGCGGTTGCCCGGATGTTGAAATTTTGGGTTTTTAAGCAGCTTATGCTCATGCCATTCTTCAATGATCCAAGGCTAGCATCGGATGAGGAGCTTACCAAAGCAAAGCTAAAGGAGGAACTTGGCGGGGGTGTGCTACCTGAACTGGCACTAATATTGATCGTTTTAGTAGCTGTAGCACCTAAATTATCGGTCACCACCACCTTAATGGCATAGCTACCGGCTTTGATGCCTACAATAGGATGCGGTGTAAAACCTGCTGGGTCGGTATCCACCAAACGGCCATTGACGTAAATTTGATGTTTAACGACACTTCCATCGCTATCGCTGGCCCTGACCCCTACGTTTACCGTACTGCCTGCGGTCACTTTTTGGCCATTTTCAAGGTTGGAAAAGGCGACTGTGGGCACTTTGTTACCCTCAGTTGGGGGGGTCGGGGGAGTCGGAGGTGGCGTAGAGGACCCTGCCACGATTTTTACTGCTTTCGACGCAGTAGCGCCATCATCATCGGTTACCGTAGCCCTAATATTATAATTTCCAGAGGCTATGTCCGAAATAGGATGTGGTGTATAGCGGGAACCGTCGGTATCGACCAATTTACCATTGACAAAAACTTGATATTTGACGATACTTCCATCAGCATCGTTGGCGGCGAGCTCCACGGGAACCGTACTGCCGGAGGAAAATCGTTCACCTTCGGTAAGATTCAAAAAAGCGATCGTGGGCGCCTTATTGGCCGCTGGCGGTTGGGTAGGCTCCGGCTCTGGCTCCGGGGTACTGCTGGCTACCGAAATATTCACGGTTTTTGTAGCAGTTGCGCCGTCGTTGTCCGTCACGGTCGCCCTAATAGCATAATTTCCAGGGTCAATTCCGGCTATTTTGTAGGGTGTATATTGCGCACCATCGGAATCTACCAATGAATTGTTCACGTACACCTGATATTTGGCTATACTGCCATCACCGTCGTTTGCCGATAACCCGACTGTTACTGTAGTGCCCGCTGTGAAATCTTCTCCGTTGTCAAGATTTGAAAAACTTACGGTAGGGGCCTTGTTAGGCGTGGGAGATGTGGGTGGTGTTGGTGAATCCGGCTCCGGCTCCGGCTCCGGATCGGAATCTCCGGTACAAGTGGTCTGCGACCGGGACAAGCTAGTGGCTTGGGATTGTGAATAACTACTGGTTTTATAAAGCACCATTCGATCTATGGTATGGCCTTTGGACCTACCCGAAACTTGTATGGTATATACCCCCGCATTGTTAAAAGTGGCATATATTTGGTGGGGATCATTATCACTGGTATTGGTACTCCAACTCCAGCTTACCGTATTCGTATAAATTTTGAACCAACCGTCTGAAGTCTGTCCCGCTGCCGTCGGACTTTTACCCGATCCCCCGGGATACACCCTATGGGAACCGTCTAAACCGTAAAAATTCGAGGCATTTATTTTAAGCCAGGCATCGTTATGCTCCGTAGAAGCATTGGAAGACGCAATTATACTTATTTTGTTACGCCATAAGAAGCGATAGGTTCCCGGTGAATTAATCTTAACCTGGTACGTAATCGTGGAATTCCCTGGAGATCCAAAATGATCCGATCCGCGGTAGGTTAACGCAGAACCACCTGAAGCTCCTGAAATCGATTCTTTGTTATAACCTCCAGCGCTTTTGGTTTCCATTTCCAAAATCGCGATACCATTTCGCTCCTCAAAGTCCGCCCCGTTACATTGGGCGAAGGCTTGGTAAGCGCCTATGGTTATCATACATACAAAAAGTGTAATTTTCAATTTCATAAACAAAAATTTTAAAGGTTTATATCACGGTAATTAACATAACACTTGTCAAAATCACGCCGACTTTCAACAATTCATCGGTGCTTTTGGCAAAATGTTAAACAATAGCTTTTGTACACAACGTTAAGCCTTATAGCGCGTTATGTATAAGAATCGACGAAACTACCTTTTTCTTCGACGAGATACCAATTTATTCGACCAAATACCTAAAAAATTAACATAATTAGAATTTTTGTAAGAAAATTATTTCTTAATTATGTGAAATTGGAAAGCTTGCATTGTTTTAAAATGTTGAATACAAGAAATGGTGCTGGGAGAGATTATGAATTTGCACCCGGAACTTGGCCGATACCCGTGAGCTGATGAAGCTGTAATGTCCGCTAATGGATAGCCCTGGCCCGTACCTGAGTCCGGTGCTATTTCGCCTGTGCCCCGTTTGGTCCGGCAGACAATAATGAGATAAATTTATCCTTAATCTCATCGCTTAAGGTGACTGTGTTATACGTA
>DASSWC010000230.1:0-6513 GCA_035705395.1 Pricia sp.
GGGCATCGAAGGGGAAGGTGCCTTTGCCGCTAGCAATTCCAATATCGCGGTGGTGGGGGACAAAGCATGGGTAGCAACTACCAGTAGCCGGATTTATTTTTCAGGGGACAAGGGAAAAACATGGGCCATTCAAAAAACGCCCATCGTAAAGGATGCCCCCACCCAAGGCATTTATTCCCTCGATTTTTATGATGATAACCTGGGTGTTGCCATAGGGGGCGACTATACCCGGCCCGCAAATAAAAAGGGTAACAAAGCTATCACCCAAAATGGAGGCAAGTCTTGGCGCTTGATGGCGGATGGCGAAGCGCCGGCGTACAAAAGCTGTATACAATTTGTACCAAACTCCGAAGGAAAAGAGATGGTGGCCCTCGGGTTTACGGGTATTTCGTACAGCAACGATACGGGCAATTCTTGGAAAAAGCTCTCGAAGGAAGCTTTTTATACGGTTCGATTTTTAAACGATTCGGTGGCCTACGCAGCGGGCCCTAACCGAATTGCAAAGCTGGTATTCAGGTAATCTACGAATTCGGGCTAACAGCGACCTAGTGTCGTGTCAAGACTTTTGTGTCGGGTAAGCCGACGTTATTTTTAAAGCCGGCCAGGTGAAAAGAACAAGGCTTGGGGCGGTCGAATAGCCTTAGCATGACACTAGACCCTATGATTTTTCTTTTCGGTCCCGATACTGTTTCAATAACTGCTTTTTGAACTCGTACTCGGAACGCAGTAGCAGCAGCGTTTTTTTGGCCGAGATGACCTTGCTTATCCTTTCGATAAAATCCTTGTCCAGTTCTTCCTCCTCCTCCTCAAAAATCAGATATTGCTTTAAAAGCTGGTCGGATTCCTTTTCGGTCAGGTTATCGGAATTTTTTATTTTACTGCGAATTTGGTTGTGCTCCCTTTCCCGCATTGCATCCCTTTTTTCCTCGTATTCGTTGTAAATGGGCCAAAAAGACTGGGCTTCTTTGGGACTTAGCTCCAAACGCTCGGTAAAAAAGGCCACTTTGAGGGACTTAATTTTGTCCTCATCCGGTTTGCGCTGGGCAGAGAGTACCGAGGAAAACAGTATTGCGGCGCATGCCATGATTTTAATTCGGTTCTTCATCATCGAGATTTAAATTTTCGTAATTATCGGTGTTGTTGTCCACGTATTCCAGAATAACCTCGTCGTTGAGGGGGTCGGATAGCATGTCATTAATTTCCAGTTCATCGATGGGTACGATCTCGGCCATCTCATAGGCGCTGAAATCCATTTCATTGTCCTCGAAATAGTGCTCGATATCGGAATTCGCGATATCCTCAAATGTAATTTCCATGGAGGTATTCCGGGTTAACGCGAATAGGGTCAGCGCTAACGCAGCGATGGATGCGGCGGCGTAGTAATATTTTTTATAGCGATCCAGGCGGATAACCTTGGTCTCCTCGTTTTCCGGTGGTATCCCATTTGCTTCCCGTTGTTTTTCTTCGGCATTCAACGGATTTACCTCGACTTCCAATTTTTGACGGATGCTCTCTTGAAGGCTTTCAAAATAACCTTCGGGAACCGTAAAACCACTTTCCGGAGCTCTGAAACCACTTTCCGGAATCCTAAAATCACCTTCCAAAACGCTGAAACCATCCCCGGAATTGCTATCGGAATCCGGATGACCGGTGTTTTCTTGGGAAAGTCTCACTTTCAAAATATCGGCAAGACGCCCAAAATACCCTTCAGGTGTTTTAAATGGATTATCTCTATTCCGTTCTTCCATCGTTTAGTTTTGACTTTCAAAGGGTTAAAAGGTTTAATCTTAGGTTTGGGAATTTGGGTTTCCCTGTTGTTTTCATTCAGGCCCTATCCTTTAGATAATCCTCGATTTTCTTTGCTGCCAGATGGTACGACGCCTTCAATCCACCGACGGAGGTTCCCAAGATTTCCGAAATATCGGTATATTTCAGGTCATCAAAATATTTCATCGTAAAGACGAGTTTCTGCTTTTCCGGGAGGGCGGCAATCGCTTTTTGTAATTTTAACTGGATTGCGTCTCCCTCGAAATATACGTCCGCTTTTAGGTTGTCGACCATATTTTGGTGCAACTCCCCATTGCCGATGTCCAGTTTTCGGGCCCTGCTTTTCAATAAGGTCAAGGCCTCGTTGGTAGCAATACGGTACATCCAGGTATAGAGCTGGCTGTTGCCTTTAAACCCTCCTATATTTTTGTACACCTTGATAAACGTATTCTGTAGCACGTCATCGGCATCTTCATGGTTCAATACGATACGCCGGATATGCCAGTACAAGCGCTGTTTGTAGGTGTCGACCAAATTCTCGAACGCCCTTGAACGGGTGTCCGTATTCTTCAGGTCTCGTACTAAATTCTCTTCGGCAATCAAACGTGGGACTTAAAGGCTTGTTATTGGACTTTAAAGATAGGCAAAGGTTTAAGATATGGACAACGACTTCGATTTTGCAATTTTCATCCCAAAGTCTGCATTTCCACCAACCTTTTATAGACCCCGTTTTGGGCAAGCAGTTCGGTATGCGAGCCCTGTTCGACGATTTCCCCTTTTTGGAGTACGACAATTTTGTCGGCGTTCTGAATGGTGGACAACCGGTGGGCAATGACGATGGAGGTACGGTTACGCATCATTTTTTCGAGGGCGTCTTGCACAAGGCGCTCGCTTTCCGTATCGAGGGCAGAGGTGGCCTCGTCCAAAATCATGATCGGGGGATTTTTCAGGACGGCCCGAGCAATGGATAGCCGTTGCTTTTGCCCCCCGCTCAGTTTATTGCCGCCATCTCCGATGTTGGTGTCGTACCCTTTGGGTAAATCCTGAATGAATTCATGGGCGTTGGCAATTTTAGCCGCCTCGACAATTTCTTCGCGACTGGCATTTACGTTGCTCAAGGCGATATTCTTGGCCACGGTATCATTGAAGAGGATGGAATCCTGGGTGACGAGTCCCATTAACGCCCGCAATGATTTTTTGGTCATGTCCCTGATGTCCATGCCGTCGATTTGTATGTCGCCCTTGTCAATGTCGTAAAATCGGGTGACCAGATTGGCCACGGTACTTTTTCCGCTTCCGGATTGACCGACCAAGGCCACCGTTTGTCCTTTTGGCACGGTGAGATTAAAGTTTTTTAACACGAATTCCTCCTCGTACTTAAAGGATACGTCGTTTAGTGTGATCCCTTTTTCAAAGGATTCCTTTTCAACGGCATCCGGTTTGTCGGTAATGGGATTTTCGGTTTCCAATATTTCCAGCACCCGCTCTGCTGCGGCATTTCCTTTCTTGACTCCGTAGGAGGCTTTGCTGATGGATTTTGCAGGGGTTAAAATATTGTAGGATAGCCCCATATAGGCGATGAAGGAGGCCGCATCCAAAGTACCGTCCACCAAAACCATTTTACCTCCGTACCATAATAACACGCCGATAACCAAGATACCTAAAAACTCCCCGATGGGCGAGGCAAGATTTTGACGGTTCAGTAGGATGTTGGAAAAATTGAAAAAGCGTTTGGTCGACGCTGAGAACGTGTTGTAGAATCGAGACTCCGCATTGAAAGCTTTGATGACACGGAGGCCGCCCAGGGTTTCCTCGACGATGGAGAGAAATTGGCCCTGTTCCCTTTGTACGTTGTCGGATTGTTTTTTAAGTGATTTACCGACCCGTGATATCAGCGCCCCTGCCACGGGAATAAATATAAACACGAATAGGGTCAGCTTTACGCTGATCAGAAACATGACGATAATGGTGAACAAAATGGTAAGGGGATCACGAACGAGCAACTCTAGGATGGATAGAAAGGAATGTTGTATTTCAAGAACGTCGGAAGTAATCCGGGCAATGACATCTCCCTTTCGCTTTTCGGAATAGTAGGAGATGGGCAAATCGGTAATCTTTTGGTACATTTTGTTGCGGATATCCTTTAAAACCCCGTTCCGCAAAAAAGTAATAAAGTACATGGCCAAATAGTTGAAAAGGTTTTTTAATAGAAAAAGTGCCAAGACCAGCCCGATGACCAAAATCAGGCCCTTCATCTCATCTTCCCCAGCGTATTGGGCAACACGGTAGTTCATGTAGTCCATAAAATAATCCTTGGCCTTTCCCAAGCCTTCATAGACCGGTGCCTCTTCAATTCGTTTCGTCTTATCGAACAGCACGTTCAGCATGGGAATCAAGGCTGCGAACGACAAAGCGCTAAAAAGCGCGTAAAGAATATTGAAGAGAATATTGAGATAGCCGTATTTACGATACGGTTTTGCGAAGCGCAGAATTTTTTTAAAATATTCCATGAAAGGGCAAGGGCTTTTTTATCACGTGCAAATATGGGGATTTATGCCACCATCTCGGCATTATTTTTAAATCGCTGCCGCTTTTACGCCCCTAGTGTACAAAAAATGAAGCCCCTGTGCGAACGAACGGCCATTCGAAAGCTTCCTTTCTATTGTATAGAGGCAGCCAATATGGTTCATTCCCCTAACTGGAGCTCGTTTATTATCCGGTCGATCTTAGCGTCGAGTTCCGCAGAGATTTTTTTGAAATTTTCGGCCTTGTCCAGTTCCGCGTTCGTGCTGATATAAAACTTTACTTTGGGTTCCGTGCCGCTGGGCCGGGCGGCAATTCGCGTACCGTCTTCGGTCTCATAGATCAACACGTTTGATTTGGGGATATTGATGGGCTTTTCCTCGCCGGTCAACACATTTTTTGCGATGGAGGTATTGTAATCCTCGATCCATTTTACTTTCGAACCTGCGACGGACTGTACGGGGTTTTCCTTAAAGTCCCTCAACATTTGCTTAATTTCCTCGGCTCCGCTAATGCCTTTTTTGGTCAGGGATATCAGATGTTCCTTGTAAAATCCGTAATGGACGTAGCAGTCGATCAGGTCTTTATAGAATGAGCTTCCATTGGACTTGGCCTGTGCTCCGATCTCACAGGCGAGTAGGGTAGAGGTGACGGCATCCTTATCCCGGACGAAATCGCCGACCATATATCCGAAGCTTTCCTCGCCTCCCCCCAAAAATTGCAGATCGGGATAATCCTTTATCATTTTCCCGATCCATTTGAATCCCGTTAATGCGGTCTTGAATGCTACACCGTATGCTTTCGCCATGGCTTCCATCATCGGGGTCGAAACGATGGTGGTCGCTACGAACTCGTTGCCGTCGAAGCCTTCCTGTTTTTTTTGTTCCAACAAGAAATGGGTCATCATGATCATGGCCTGGTTGCCGTTGACGATTTCCATTTTTCCCTCGAGATTTCGCACGGCCACCCCCAAACGATCACAGTCGGGGTCGGTACCAATCACCATGTCCGCCCCGATTTTTTCCGCTTTTTTTATGGCCATGGATAGCGCTTCGGGCTCCTCGGGATTGGGGGAGTCCACAGTGGGAAAATCCCCGTCCGGTTCTGCCTGTGCTTCGATGATGGTTACGTTTTTATAGCCTGCGCGCTGTAAGACTTCGGGAATGGCGGTAATCGAGGTGCCGTGCAGCGAGGTGAAGACAATTTTAAAATCATCCTTTCCCGCCGCATTAAAATTACCATGGGCGACCGAGGCCTCAAAAAAGGGTTCGTCCACTTCGGTGTCGATCGATTCGATCAAACTGTCATTCGCCTTAAAATTGATATCCTCGTAGGATAGGGTGTTGATAGCGGCAATAATCTCTCCGTCCTGGGGCGGTACGATCTGGCCGCCGTCCGTCCAATACACCTTGTAGCCGTTGTATTCCGGGGGATTATGGGAGGCCGTCAACACGATGCCCGCATGACACTTCAGATGGCGTACCGCGAACGAAAGTTCTGGGGTAGTGCGCAAGGCCGAAAAGCGATATACCTTAATACCGTTGGCGGAAAAGACTTCTGCCACGGTCTGGGATAGGGTATCGCTGTTATGGCGACAATCGTAGGCGATAACCACTTTAATTTCTTCCCCCGCGTAGACCTTTTTGAGGTAATTGCTGAGGCCTTGGGTGCTTTTGCCCAACGTGTATTTGTTAATACGATTGGTGCCGACGCCCATAATACCGCGCATACCGCCAGTTCCGAATTCCATGTTTTTATAAAACCGATCCTTGAGTTCTTCATTGTCCTTCTCGATCAGGTGTTGGACTTCCTTCTTTACGGCAGGATCGAAAAAATCGGTAAGCCAGGATTTAGCGGTTTTTATGACGTTGTCCATGTTTTGCTGCGTTTGTTTTTACAATAATTTGACCGTTGGAAAGTAGTAATCCAATACGATAGGAAGATATGGAATTTTTGGGATACTTAGATAGTAAATTAAATGGGCAGAAATCTGTTCTCAACCTTCGATGACAAAAAAAAATGCGATCAACGACCTATACTATTAAAATATTTCCTTTTTCGCATCCTTTAAATTGATACCCTCGGAGATCTGATACCGGGGTTCGTTTCGCCGGGAACGAATTAGTATTTCCCCCAAAAATCCGGCCAAAAATAGCTGGGTACCGATGATCATGGCGGTCAGGGCGATGAAGAATTGGGGGCGGTCGGTGATCAATCGGGCAT
>DASSWC010000231.1:0-4446 GCA_035705395.1 Pricia sp.
GGCTGGTGCGAAATAGCTCATAATTCTCGGATCTTCATATCCTTTGAGTATACTTTCCATATCGGCGCTCATCCGAAATTCTCCCCATTGGGTAATCGTGGTATAATGGTTCCTAAAATTAATATTGGTCGGAATTATAGCATTTTCCGCATTGGTCTCAATGACGCCGTCAGCAAAGGCTTTTTCGGCTTCTATTTTCGACTTTCCCGGATCGACATATTTTATCCTTAGGGCTGCGCGGAGGCGTAGACTGTTGGCGAATTTAAGCCACGAGTCGACATCACCGTTGTAGATAATATCATTTTCACCTAAAAACGAGGTTTGGCCTGAATTGGCTTTAAGCACCGCAACCGCTTCGTCAAGGGTAACGAAGAAATCGTTATAGATAGCTTCCTGCGAATCGTAAAAAACCACGTTTTCGAGATTTCCGAAATTGGAATAGGGTATCGGCCCCCATAAATCGGTAATCCTTTGGTAAGAATACACCCTCCAAACCTTCATCATGGCATTTTCTAGATTAAAGCCTAATTCCTCGGCCGTATCCTCGGCGATCTTAATATTGGGTGCAGCTTGATTGTAGAACCATCCATACCCCCCGTTCAACCAACTGCCCACCAAGATAAATTGATCACTATCGAAGTTTGCCGCGGTCGTTGCAAAATAATTCGCATATATATCGGGAAATAGCGAATGGCCTAATTGAAAAGAGCCCCTGCCATCGGCAATACCCTGAAACGGTGTATAATTTGGCGTGTATAGCGCCCTTTTGACAAAGAGCGGATATTCCGACTGCGTTACTGCCGCCTGTGTAAAGTTTTTGGGATCCGAGTTCAGTTCCGTAAAGTCTTCGGTACAACTGCCCAAAAATACTATGAGCAGAAATCCGGACATCATTTTTATAGTTGTTTTTTTCATGTTCTTTCTTTTATGGTACAATTTTTTTAGAATCCAAAGTTTAATGACACGCCAAAAGTTCGGGTAGTGGGCGGTGCAAAGGATTCCCTACCTTCCGCTGAATTCGCCACACTGTTTACGGATTCGGGATCCACGTTTTCCGCTTTATTGGTAATGAAAAACAAGTTTCTACCTACCAAAGATATCCGCGCCGAAGTCAAAAAGGTTCTGGAGAGGAAGTTTTCAGGTAAGGAATATCCCAAAATGAGCTCCCTTAGCCTAATGTTTGATGCATCCCTAATGAAAGCTTCTCCGACAGGGGCGTTTCTTCCCCCGAGCCTATTCCAAAGATCTTCCGAATTTATTGCAATATTGTTTGGGGTACTGGAGTTTTCGACATCATCCGGATTTTCAATAACTGCGTTTTCGTTAGCAAATATATTCTCGCCAAAAACCAAACTACCATCCCTGCCTTGTGCAGTATAATCCAATAAGCCATCGGCCGCCAAAATAGCTTCGGTAAAACTGGTAATCGTACCCCCTTGTCTGATATCTATCAATGCACTGAAATTGAAGTTTTTATAGGTGAAGGAGTTTCTAACCCCCCCGAGCCAATCGGGATTGAAATTGGAGACCAGAACATCCCTTCCGGGAGTGGTTACAGGGAGTCCATTGGCATCAACGATAACATCTCCCGAAGCGGTTCTTTGAAATCCTCTCGAATACACATCCCCAAAAGGTTGGCCTTTTACCAAGCGATATTCCCGTATAAAATCAGAGGCGATGATCAATTCGTCTTGTCCGTCGGTAATTTCTACGACCTCGCTGTCGTTCATTCCAAAATTTATGTCAAGGTCCCAGGAAAAATCCTCGGTATCTACAACGGTCGCACCCAAAGTGGCTTCCACCCCGGTGTTCTGTATATCACCCCCATTCTGGAATCTCGAGCCTATGCCTGACCCGGAAGGTGCAGGGGTGGAAAAGATTTGATCAAAGGTATTGGTCTTGTAATAGGTAAACCCTAAACGCAGGCGGTTATTGAAAAAGCGTGAATCAAAACCGAACTCCGTTGATTGGGTCGTTTCGGGGCGTAAATCGGCATTAGGTAATGTCGGGTTGATCCGTAAGGTTCCATTGCTGATATCAGCTCTTCTTGAAAGACTAAACGCATCGGTATCATTACCCACTTCGGCCCAGTTGGCTCTCAGTTTTAAGTAGTTAAAACCGTTGCCGAACTCCACCAGATCACTAATGACCGCGGTTAAACCTACAGAGGGATAAAAATAGGATCGGTTGTCCTCCGGCAAGGTCGAACTCCAATCGTTTCTTGCGGTCAAATTTAGGAAGATAGCATTCTTAAAAGAAAATTCGCCAAAAGCATACACCGATTGCACCTCGAATCGATCTAAGGCTTCCGTTGCGGTAGGATCTGAAGTATTGCTCAAGGCAAAGAAATTTTCAATGGTAAAATTGTTGCCCAAGCCCGTAAGGCTGGTGAATTTAAATACCCTTTGGTTGGCACCTACATTCAGGTCTAAGTTAAAGCTCTCTGAAAGATCCTTATTGTAGTTCAGCAGCACGTCAGTGTTCCAATCGTATTGGTTGCTCGAATTTTTGCTGTACTGGCCATTATCGGCAACGGTGTAGGTATCATTGTACCAAAGACTTTCCTGTGATCGGCTTGTTCGGTCCATGGTCGATCTTGCCAAGATCGAAAAATCTTCGGTTACCTGATATTTTAAGGAAAGCAAGGCCAAAACCCTTTCATCCAATCGCGGATTAAGAACATGGTTAATGGTCCAATAGGGGTTGCCACCACCATTGAATCCTGGCAGAAAATAGTGTTGTCGCAACTTCCCTTCATCATTGATAAATTCATAATGTTCCAAATCTTCGGAACGGATATTCCTAGGTATCTTATATAGATATCGTAACGGGTTGTCAAACCCTTCCCCTACCGCAAGAACATTCTCGAAATCATCCCTAATATAATTGATTTTTGAATCTATCGTTAATTTTTCAGTTACGTCGGAAGTTATTCTAGCGGAAAGACTATGTCTTTTCAAAGCATTGCCGGGGATAATACCACCGGCATCGGTAAAGGTGTACCCCAAAAATACGTTTGATTTTTCGCCATTGATATTTACGGATAGGTTGGTGGCCAAATTGTGTCCCAAACGGAAGAAGTCCTTGATATTATCCGGTTGGGGTTCATAGGCATAGGTTTCTCCGAAAAGGGGATAGTCTGGATCATTGGACCAATGGGGCACCTGTCTTCCGTCCATGACCGGGCCCCATGAGGTGGTAGCGGCAGAGGCATAACTGCCGGCGGAGCCCTGCCCGTATTGGTTTTGGAAATCGAGAAGATGTACGGGCGAAGCAATTGTGGAAGTAAATCCCAAGCTAGCAGAAACACCTTCCCTAGCACCTTTTCCAGATTTGGTCGTGACAATGATCGCACCATTCTGCGCCCGACTGCCATATAATGCCGCAGCATTCGCCCCTTTCAAAACCGAAATTTCTTGGATGTCGTCAGGGCTAATGTTTGAAATATCACCATTAAGTAGAATACCATCTACCACATACAAGGGTTGACTACTGCCGCTAATGGAACGATTTCCCCGTAACAGAACTTTGGAAGCCGAACCCACGCCTGTCGATGCGGTGGTAACCGAAAGTCCTGCTACTTTACCGCTTAAACCATTGACCACGTTGACCGACCTTGCCTGCGTAAGTTCTTCCGAATCCACACCTTGGGTAGCATACGAAAGTGATTTTCTTTGTCTCTCGATACCCAAAGCGGTCACCACGACCTCGTCAAGTTCGTTGGCAGCTTCAACTAAAGCCACGTCTATAGTTTCGGAAGCGCCAATCTCAATATTTTGGCTGGTCATTCCAATATAGGAGAATACCAAAATATCCGTAGCATTCGCCTCTATGGCATAGTTCCCATCAAAATCGGTCTGCGTACCTGTTGTAGTTCCCTGCACCAGAACGTTGACCCCGGGCAAGGGGGTGCCGTCTTCGGCAGCAGTGACCGTACCGGTAACCCTTTTCGTCTGTGCCAAAAGGGGATGAATGCCCAAAACAAGCATGAAACACAGGAACAATTTTCGAGCCATGATAATAGTTTTTGAGTTGTAAGTTAGTTTTGCGTTTTCTTAATATTGTGTGAATTTATAATTATTTTTCTAAAGAACATTAACATTTTCCAAATATTCCATAAACATTTTTGGGAATCAATGTAACGTAAGAATCGGATTATAAAAATCTTAGTATTTCGAATAAACCTTAGAGAATAGGTGTACCGGAAACGAAAGGAAAAGATCACCCCCTAACCGGCGGGTTCTTCAACAAGCGGTCAAAACCTTCTATAATCATGGCGATAAAGGTCACCAAGGCGGCACCGATAAAGTTGAGCCAGAGATAGCTCAGTTTTTCCTTGCCTTCGGGGTATTGGAATATCAGAAAATAGAATAGCACGAAAATGATCAACTGCGTGAGAATGGCGGCGAAGAAAACCGCGTTACCTTTTACGAATTTAAAGAACAT
>DASSWC010000232.1:0-3211 GCA_035705395.1 Pricia sp.
ACCCTGATCTATCTTAGGGTGGCAGAGGCCCGGTACGAAGACCTGAGAAGCCCGCTCGATGTACTGTACCACATCCCTTGAGACCCAAGTATGAGGTAGCAGGGGTACTCCGGCTATACGGGGACGATTTTCTGGAAAGCCGCCAGGTAAGCTACCAAAAACGAAAAGTGATCAGGGCCATTGTCAATTGCAGAACGGCCGCGCTGGGGGGACATCTCCAGAACTGTCCCGACTGCGACCATCAACGGATAGCCTACAACAGTTGCCGAAATAGGCACTGTCCGAAGTGCCAGGTCCAACAGCGGGAAAAATGGATCCGGGCACGCATGGAACAGGTCCTGCCGGTACCCTATTTCCATGTCGTATTTACCATACCGGGCGAGTTGAACCAATTGTGCCTGGCACATCCGAAACAGCTCTACAACCTCTTGTTCGGTGCTTCATGGAAGACAATAGGGATATTTTCCGATGACCCCGGGCACCTCGGGGCAAGGAGCGGCATGACAAGTATCCTACATACCTGGGGCCAGAACCTGAGCCTGCACCCGCATGTCCATTGCCTGGTGCCATCGGGAGGGATCGACCAACGGGATAAATGGAAGGAGGGCCGCGGAAAGGGGAAGTACCTTTTTCCGGTAAAGGCAATGGGCCGGGTATTCAGGGCCGTGTTCCTGAAGCGGTTGAAACAATTGGAAAAGAAAGGGGAGATCGAGCATGCGGACCTACAGGGCCTAGTGGACGCCCTGTTCGAAAAACCGTGGGTGGTCTATGCCAAGAGGCCTTTTGCGGGCGCCGCAAGTGTCATCGAATACCTGGGGAGATATTCCCATAAGGTGGCCATCAGCAACCATAGGATCAAGGCCGTCGAGGACAACAAAGTGTACTTTGCCCATAAAAACTATAGAACGGGCCAAAACTCCCAAATGCACCTTGGGGCCCGGGAGTTCATCCGCAGGTTCGTGCAGCACATACTGCCAAAGGGATTTGTACGTATAAGGCATTTTGGAATATGCGCTGCCAGGAACAAGGCCCTGTTGGCCGGTATAAGGAATCGTTTATTGAAAAAAAGGCCCCTGGAGACGAAACCTTTCGCCTATCCACAATGGTCCCAAAAACAGATAATATGCCCCGAATGCAAGAAGGGCGCCATGAAAAATATAGGGACGGTACTTCCGATCAGGGCCGGGCCCTGGTGAAATCCGTTGATCCAATGGAAATGGACAGAATACATACGCGTTCAAGAAAACGGTCGGGGACACTTATCGGTGCCGACAAGGGAACCTACGCCCCAAAAGAAAAGAAAACCATGAATCCGGGCCATGTGCACCCGCGACAATACGATATCTTCCATATTGCCAGCCAAAGATCCGATCGGAAAAAGAAAATTGGACCTGCACAAAGCAAAAATTCCTAACTTGGGATAAAATAAAACGGGTTCAATCCCCATAGCAATGTAGGCGCAAAACCGACACGGCACAGTTCAACGGCGGATTAAATCAAACTGCGCCTTTGGCTCACATGATTTAATCCTATAATGTTAGCTGCCACTTAAAAAACGACATTGTTACGACAGATTAACATAAAACTCATAGACAAAATCAAAAAGCCCAAAGCGGGCAATTCGTTTGTCAATGGACTATTGACAGTAGTTTGGGTAATTCTGTACCCAATAATCATCGTTGCAGGACTAATTATCATGTTGTTCGCAGGACTTCTTTCAATTTTCCAAAACCTGACAATGGCCAAAGCTGAAAAGGAAAAAATGAAATCGGAATTAACCGAAGAAGCGAATACAGGCCAATGGACTATATGGACAGGAATGAACGGCCTGAAAATATTTCAAAAATTTGAAGGAGAAATCCGATTTGGACCTGCTTATCTGACTTTAAAAAGTGAACCTGCAATTAAAGACCTTGATGACAAAACCTTTGGTGATTGGTTTTTTCAATACAAAAATGGTCTCCTGCTCCAAAAATGGAACTCAACAGAGACCCCGGACACAGACTTGATTTTTATTGACACCGACACCTTTCAGGCACAAACAATTGAAAAAAATATTCCATCCGTTCTTTGGGACATTGTGGAAACAACGAACAACACATTGCAACTAAATTGCGACACCGGACGAGAAATATTGACTTATAAAATTGAAATATAAAAAGCGGCAGCTAACAGCACCTAAGAAAACATGGGGCGGTCGGTGGTTTCCGCAAGGTTCGTTCTTCGTGGCTATCTTTGTCACGGGCGGACAGGAAAATGCTTCGAAAAGCCCCACGTTTCTTAGCTAAACGTTGTGGGTAATATTAAGAATTCCTGACAAGATTTATATTTCCGCTATCTTTGAAGGGAATCTATCTGAATGAAAAAGCTATATATAATTGCAGGGTGTAACGGAGCGGGAAAAACGACGGCCTCTTACACTATCCTGCCTGAAATACTGGATTGCAACGAGTTCGTGAACGCAGATGAAATTGCCCGTGGGCTTTCGCCATTCCAGCCTGAAAAAGCTGGAATTCAAGCCGGCCGATTAATGCTTCAAAGAATCAAATCTCTCATAAACAAAGGTCAGGATTTTGCATTTGAAACAACTCTTTCAACCAAAAGTTACAAGAATTTGGTAGAAGATGCCAAAAGAAACGGATATTCGACAACCCTTATTTTCTTTTATTTAAGCTCACAGGACCTGGCCGTGAAAAGGGTCGAGACACGTGTGAAAGAAGGTGGACATAATATCCCGGAAAAAGTTATCAGAAGAAGGTACGAAAATGGACTGAAGAACTTCTTCAACATATTCAGACCGATTGTAGATGAGTGGTTGTTTATAGAAAATTCGGGCGAACCCTATAAGCTGATTGCCCAAAAAAAACAATCGGACGAGAAAGTCTACATCGAAAAAATCTGGAACGAATTAAAAACGAAATACGATGGGCAGCAAAAATAAAATTGACGAACAAACACAAAAAATCCTTACAGGGTTGGAAAGATCCTATCAGAAATTAGTGGAATTTAAAAAGTATAAGAAAAGCCCATTAATTGTTGAGAAAGACGGAGTCATAATGGAAATACAGCCCGAAAAAATACTACCCACAACAGAATATATAGCTCATAGCTAAATCGCTTCTTAAATGAAAGGGTTAGGCTGATTTGCTGGTTCTTTCCATAACGAAAAGCAGGTACTTTTTTGCACGCTACGAGCTATATATCAATCGTT
>DASSWC010000233.1:0-10980 GCA_035705395.1 Pricia sp.
AGTTTGCGGTTGGTATGGGCAATGGCTTTTTCGAACTCGAAATCGGCAGGGTTGCGCAATCCCCTAAGAATAAAATCCGCCTCCATTTTTTTGCAGAAATCGACGGTAAGGCCTTCGTAGGTCAGTACTTTGATCTTAGGTGCGTCGGCAAATGCCTTTTGAATGAAGTGCATGCGCTGTTCGAGGGTGAACATATATTTTTTATCGGCATTGAGACCGATCGCGATAATGAGTTCGTCAAAAAGGGTGATTCCCCTTGTAATAATATCATAATGCCCCAGGGTCAGGGGGTCGAAGGATCCGGGAAAGATAGCACGTCTCATAGCTAACGCTAAAGTAATTATTTTTTTTGCAACGCCCCTTCGATGGCACTCCCGAATAGCTCCGGCAGTGAAATTCCCGCTGCCCTGGCCTGTTTTGGCAGTATGCTTTCGGTGGTGAGGCCGGGGGTGGTGTTCATTTCGAGCATGAAGGCTTCGTCGCCGACAAAGATAAACTCGCTACGGGAATAGCCTTTCATTTTTAGGATTTCGTAGGCGCGTCGGGCGAGTTCTGAAACTTTTTCTTCCTGTGTTTTGGAGATGCGCGCGGGGGTGATTTCCTGGGATTTTCCCTCGTATTTGGCCGCATAGTCGAAAAAATCGTTCTCGCTCACGATTTCCGTGATGGGCAGCACCTTGGTTTGGCCTTGGTAGGTAATGACCCCTACGGATACCTCGGTACCGTCTAAAAAGCTTTCGATAATGATTTCATCGTCCTCTTTGTAGGCGTTTTCGATGGCGGACCTTAGGTTCGTTTTTTGGTAGACCTTCGTAATCCCATAGCTGCTTCCCGCCCGATTGGCCTTGACGAAACAGGGCAGGCCGACTTTGGCAACAATGGCATCCGCATCGATGGTATCGCCTTGGTTGAGGTAGTACGAGGGGGCCGATTTTATGCCGTAGGGCTTCAACGTACTCAGCAAATCCCTTTTATTGAAGGTGAGCGCAGCCTGATAATATCCGCACGAGGTCTGGGGCATCCCGATAAGCTCGAAGTAGGCTTGTAGAAGTCCGTCTTCCCCGGGCGTGCCATGAATGGCATTGAAAACGCAGTCGAAGGTCAACTTGCCATCCTCCATAGCTACCGAAAAATCGTGTCGGTTGACGGGATGCTCGGTTCCCGCATCATCCACATAGACCCATGCATCCCTTTGAATATGGATGCGATATGGTGTATATCTTTCCGTATCCAAATAATCGAACACCACGGATCCGCTTTTTAAGGAAATTAGAAACTCGCTGGAGTAGCCGCCCATAATGATGGCAATATTTTTCTTCATACAATCGTTTAGAAGGTAGGGACAAAACGGATTCGAAATTAAACAAAAAAATAGTCCGTTCCCTGCCCTTAGCGGGACTTTTATTTCAAATTTCATGCCCTACGGAGCCTTGAAATTTCAGCTTCGTTGAGGTTGTTTGCATCGGTAGTGACCTTTTCGCGGCCGGTGCTACATGGCCAGATCAGGGGCAAAAACATCCCACCGGGATGCGGGTGTAAAATTGTAACCAAGCGAAAAATTCGGGACAAGTTCACTATATTTGTCCCGCTAACTCCTTCCGAATGCGCAATTTTTTTAGATTCCTGACCAGCAAGGTATTCCTCATTCAATTGGGTTTGGCACTATTGGTGACCGTTCTGCTGGTTCTGTTGGCCTTGAGTTGGTTGAACAGTAGTACAAACCATGGGGAATTCGTCGAGGTTCCCGATTTCCAGAAGATGTCCGTACCCGAAATGCGAAAGGCCGTTGCAGAGGCCGGCCTGAGGTACGAGGTATTGGATTCCGCCAATTACAATCCCGATTATCCCCGTTTTTCAGTCATCGAACAAGATCCCTTGGCGGGCAAAGAGGTCAAGGAGAACCGAAAAATCTACTTTACGGTAAACCCGTCCGGGTATAAAAAAGTGACCGTGCCCAATATCATTCAGGTGACCCAACGCAACGCGACCTCTATGTTGCGTGCCGTGGGCCTTGATGTCCAGCGAACGACCTATATCGACCAACTGGGCAAGGATATGGTCTATTATATCAAGTACAAGGGCAAGCAGATCAAACCCGGCGACAAACTGCCCAAGACCTCTAAGATCGAGCTGGTCTGCGGCAATGGCAAAATTCCCGATCAGGCCCGAGTACAATCCGATTCCCAATAGGCTATGCAATCACAGGATGCCGAAGATGCCAATGATCTCGATGATACCGGTACTCCCGAAGAAAGCAATCTATCAAGTGGCATCCAAACCCCGGAAAGTGTTCATGGATCCAAAAAGACCCATGCCGCGGAAGGTGTCCACGATTCAGGGGACACCGATGATGAAGACGTGCTTTACGAGCACCATCGGTTTCTCGCGGCAAAAGGGCAGGAACTCCTTCGGGTCGATAAATTCCTGATGAATTTTATTGAGCATGCCACCCGCAACAAAATCCAACAAGCGGCAAAGAACGGCCATGTATGGGTCAACGGCGCCACGGTAAAACAGAACTATCGGGTAAAGCCCGGCGATGAGGTCAAGGTGCTGTTCGAACATCCCCCGCACGAATTTTTACTGGTTCCAGAGGATATTCCCCTGGATATCGTCTATGAGGATGATACCTTGCTGGTGGTCGACAAACCTGCGGGCATGGTCGTGCATCCCGGCCACGGCAACTATTCCGGTACGCTGATCAATGCCTTGTTGCACCATATCAAAGACCTGCCGGACGGGCAGGAAGGCCTTCCCAAAAACAGCAACGAACGCCCTGGATTGGTGCATCGCATCGACAAGGATACCTCGGGACTGCTCGTGGTCGCCAAAACGGAAACCGCCATGGCCCATTTGGCAAAGCAGTTTTTCGACAAGACTTCGGAGCGGGAATATGTGGCCCTGGTCTGGGGCGATGTCAAGAACGAAAGCGGAACGGTGGAAGGCCACATCGCCCGCAACCCGAAGAACCGGTTGCAGATGCAGGTCTTTCCCGAAGGCGACGAAGGCAAGGAAGCGGTCACCCACTACCGTGTTTTGGAACGCTTGGGATACGTGACCCTGGTGTCGTGCCGATTAGAGACCGGCCGCACCCATCAGATTCGCGTTCACATGAAATATATAGGCCATACCCTGTTCAACGATGAACGCTACGGCGGCGACCGGATTTTAAAGGGCACCACATTTACCAAATACAAACAGTTCGTCGACAACGCCTTTAAAATTTTACCACGCCAGGCACTACATGCCAAAACCCTGGGGTTCGTGCATCCCGAATCCGGTAAGACCATGCGCTTCGATTCGGAAATTCCCGATGATATGGCCACCTGTATCGAGAAGTGGCGGCATTATGCCAAGCATCGATGAGGGGGAAATCAGATGTACACATAGCAATCAATAAACGAAACACCTCTAAAATCCATATGGTATGAAAATCGTCATCTCGCCGGCGAAATCCCTTGACTTTGAAAGGGAATACCCCGAATTCAAGCTAACACAGCCCCACTTTTTAGAGAAGGCCGTGCAACTTAACAAGGTACTGGCAAAAAAGAAGCCGAAGGCGTTGATGGAACTGATGAACATTTCCGACAATCTGGCCCAGCTCAATTGGCAACGCAATCGGGATTTCGAAACCCCGTTCACCCTCAACAATGCCCGACCGGCCATTTACGCCTTCGACGGGGATGTGTACAAAGGCTTGGATGCCTATACCCTGTCGTCCCAAAAAATAGAGCGGTTGCAGGATACGTTACGGATTTTATCGGGACTCTACGGGGTGCTCCGGCCCCTCGATCTGATGCAGCCCTATCGATTGGAAATGGGTACCAAATTGAAGGTCGGCCGAAAAAGGGACCTTTACGGATTTTGGAAAAAATCCATTACCGACCACCTGAATTCCGAGGTAAAGGAGGATGAACTGTTTGTCAATCTGGCCAGTAAGGAGTATTTTGGAGCGGTGGACGAAGATGCGTTGAAAGCTCCGGTAATCACGCCCGTATTTAAGGATTGGGGTAGCGATACCCTTAAAATCATCAGCTTCTACGCCAAGAAGGCCCGCGGTTCGATGGTTCGCTATATCGTTGAAAACGATGTCAAGACCTTTGAAGACCTAAAGGGTTTTGACTATGACGACTACAGCTACAGCGAATCCCACACGTCCAAGAAGAACGAGCCTGTTTTTATTCGGTAGGGGGCAACCAAGAAGCGTCACCGTCTCCCCACGGACTTTCCCATGGTCGGGTTACGGATTACCGCCCAATGGTTTTCAAGGGTCGGGTTCGACCGAAAGGACTGATCGATCGCCAGCCTGCCGGCTTCAGTGGCCTACCGGTCACTTTTTTTTCCGTAAACCGATTTTTTCCTCTACGGTAGGCCGTTTCTTAATTCTTCGCGGTCGCCTCGCTCCAAAGGAACGGTTGGCAATCTTGCCCCTTCGCGACTTTTTATCCCCTTTTCCCATAACCAGAATTTGAAATGAATGAAATGTAAGCAATTTGGTTCAAAAGTACCGTTTTGAAAAAAGATAATTACAGGTACCCTTGGTTTTTAACCCTGATTTTGGCTAGATTTTTGATATCTTAGTTCCTATGAAGCAACTATTCTCGGTATTGGCCCTTGGCGCTGTTATGTGGTGCCCCGCACAGCAAATCACGCTAAAAAAGGGCATCGTAATCGACTCCCTTCCCGTTTCCATAAGCGATACCATATCCGAGACGTTTTCGCTGTACCTTCCCAAAAAATTCGAGGTTTCAAAGCCGTGGCCGATACTGTTCGTTTTCGATATGAAAGGCCAGGGCAGGCAGGCTTTGAACCTGTTGTCGGAAGCGGCGGAGGAACAGGGCTATATTTTGGCGTCTTCCAATCACGTCAGGGATACCTTGCCTATAACCGACAACGTGATCATTGCCAATCGCGTATTTAATGCCGTACTCGGCTTTCTGCCCATCCACAAGGATAGGATCTATATGGGAGGATTTTCCGGCGGAGGACGGTTTGCTACCCTGATACCCACATTTATCAACGGGATACAGGGCGTTTTGTCCTCTGGGGCTTCCTTGGCCAATACCCAGGTGTTGACTACGAAAAATCCCTTCCATTATATAGGTATCGTCGGTAACGGGGATTACAATTATCCGGAAATGTTGAATGACGAAACGCTTTTGAACCGTATAAAGTTCCCCAACCAACTGTTGGTCTTCGAGGGCGGTCATGAATGGGCTCCTTCGGGACGGTTGGCCCATGCGCTCGAAATCTTTACCCTATCGGCGATGGCTAAGGAGAATATCCCGAAGGATGAAGCCTTTATCGCTTCCAACTATGAGGAAGATTTGACGCAGGTCAATATGTATTTCTCGGGGAGAAACCCCTTGTTGGCTAACAATCTACTCGACGAAATGCAGGAAATCTACCGTCCCTTTCGGGATACCGATTCGATTAAGGACAGTCAAAGGACCTTGAAAAGAAGCCGGCTTTTCAAAAACAGGAAGCGGGACCAGACCGCCTTATTTTTCAAGGAAGCCCTTATCAAGGAGGATTATGTCTATTATCTGGAAGAAGATATCCTCACGTATAATTACAATAACCTGGGATGGTGGAAATATCAGATGGAAGAGCTCGATACATTCCTGAAGAGCAACGACGAGCTGCAACAACAGATGGGCAAGCGCCTACAGGGGTATATCGAGGCCCTGGTCGCCGACCATATCGATATTGTAAAATCGGCATCACCGGTCGACGAAGAGGCCCTGAATTTTCTCTGGATGCTGAAGACCGTTATCGAACCCAAGGACTATGACAGCTACCTTAAAATTATTTCGTACAATGCCAAGGTGAACGATATCGGCACCGCACTTTTTTATTTGGAAGAACTGCTAAAGAACGGTTATACGAATAAGGCCCAACTCTACGAGCTCGAAGACACGGCATATTTAAGGATTACGCCTGAATTCAATGCCATCGTGGAGAAGTATTTTGAGGATGCCCGGTACAGCCCGGGCTAATGTTTCGTAACCCCCGTGTCGGAAGCCTGAATCGGGGTATAAAATTAAACGATGAAATTACCATTATTCTTATTTTTGATGCTGGCCCTAAGTACCACCGCCTGCAAAGAGGAGAAAAAATACCACGACACCGCCCGGCAAGAAACGCTAAAAAATCCCACGGATGCCTTGGCCCGAATTTTAGCATTCCAAAGGGAATTGAACGAAGAATTCCGAAATCCCGAAACCTCGCCCTTGCCCGACCGCTATCGGATGGATTTTGAGGGACTTGATTTTTTCCATCCCGATACCACGTATATCGTCAGGGCCCGTTTTGAACGCACGCCCGAAGCCCTTCCCTTTCTGATGCCGACCACCACCGATAGAAAGTCCAAAGAGGTCCTATACGGCATCGCCCACTTCACCCTGAACGGCGAAAAAAGGCAATTGGAAATCTACCAAAACCAAGAACTGATGCAGCAGGAGGAATACCGCGATTACCTGTTTCTACCTTTTACCGACGAGACCAACGGAGCGGAAACCTACACCGGGGGCAGATATATCGACCTTAGCATTCCCGAGGGCGACACCCTCGAAATCGATTTTAACAAGGCCTATAACCCGTATTGTGCCTATAACCCCAAATATTCCTGCCCAATTGTACCCGGCGTTAATGCTCTGGATACGGAGGTTAGGGCCGGGGTGAAGGCTTTTAAGGGATCCTAGGTTCTACCTTGGGATGTATGGTCAAAATAGCGACAAGCAACCAAATTCAGATTTTAGAAGGAGTAGATGGCGGCAATAAGAAATGATGAAAGGCTCTTGGTTGCATTTAAATCGTAATCTTGAAATGCTTCGTCCGAGGTAGTATCAAGCCGTATCTCAGGTTTGATTGTAAGATTTTCAATGGAATAACTTCCCGTTAAAGTGGCGGCGAAAACACTTGAATCTTCGACACCGGTTCCGATCGCCCCATAATTGCCACTTTCCGCGAAATATTCACCACGTACGCCAATGGTAAAGGCATCCGAGGTTTGATATTGTGGATAAACAGCGGCTCCAAAAAAACCTACCCCATCATTGTCTTGATACGCCGCATTCAAACCCAGAAAAAAAGTGTCCGTTATATCGAAACCGCCCGTGTAATCAATCTCGAAGCCGAGTTTGGCATTTCCATCATAGTAGAAATTCAAGAATTGACCGGCATATCCAAGTTGGGCGCCCGCAGCATATTCGCCAGTTAGGTTACTGTTTTCATCGGTAACGTTCATAAATGCCAACATTAAACTAAAATCCTCTGAAAGGGCAAACTCCGCTTTTAAACCGACATGGGAAAACGGACCATAGGAAAACAGATAGGACGTGCTGTAATTGAAGTTGGCAACGGGGGAAATAACTTCATAGCCTAGATAGGTATTGAACCTACCGCCGGTCAGGGTAACGGCTTCACTGAGGTTCCAATAGGCATAAAGTTGGTTCAAATTGAAACCTCCCGTGGCTTGGTTTCCTCTTGGACCGAAAGTAAGGTCTGCAACGGCTCCGACCTTGGACCCTTCATAGGAGAAAATCGCATTGGCCATCCCCAATGCAAACCCAGTTTCATTCGCGAAAGAAGTTCCCGGTGCTGCGGCGGGCCTGGTCACATTGCCGTCCCCATCGATATCGGATCTATCGGTTGTGCTGAGGTTGGTCCGGTAGTAGGCATCCACCGAACCGCTAAAGGAAAACTTCGGTGTCGTTTCTTCCTCCTCTGTCGCAGCATCCTGTGCCACGAGATTCGCCGTGGATACAAGCAGGCATGCGGATAAAAAAAGATTTTTTACGTACTTTGTATTTGTAATCGCTTTCATAAGTTTTGATTTTAGTTGTCCGCATTTTTGCGGAGGCTTGTTTTTGATCGATTGAAACGTGAAAGGGGTATAGAACGGAGCGTTCTGCAAAACGCTCCGTTTGCTTTTTTGATTATTGAATTAGTCATTGGTGAAGTCGGGATACGCATCCATACCGTGTTCGTGGATGTCGAGGCCCTCGATCTCTACCTCTTTGGAGACCCGAAGCCCCATAATGGCTTTGAGCGTACCCAAAATAATCAGTGACGACACTACACAAAAGACGCTGATGATCAGTACGCCGTAAAGCTGGGTCATAAACTGTCCGCCTCCGGCCAGGGAACCGAAGATGCCCACGGCAAGGGTACCCCAGATACCACAGAACAAGTGAACGGTAACGGCACCGACGGGATCGTCCAATTTGAGCCTGTCGATAAACGATATCCCGAGAACGATGATAAGTCCGGCGATAAAGCCGATGACCACGGCCTCGTTTGGCGACATTAGGTCCGCCCCGGCGGTAATGCCCACCAGACCGCCCAAGATTCCGTTCAAAAACATGGTCAGGTCGAGGTTCTTATAAAGTATCGTGCTCAATAGCACGGCACCGATACCGCCCGCGGCCGCGGCTAAGCTGGTGTTTACCAGCACGAGCGAGGTCAGTTCGGGATCGGCCGAAAGTACCGATCCGCCGTTAAAACCGAACCAGCCTAACCAAAGGATCAAAACCCCGGCGGTAGCCATGGGAATACTGTGTCCGGGAATAGCCTTCGATTTACCATCCTCACCGAATTTACCGATCCGGGCGCCCAACAACGTGATGGCGACCAGCGCGCCCCACCCCCCTACGGAATGTACCATGGTTGAACCCGCAAAATCATAGAAACCCCAGGAATCCAAGAAGCCACCGCCCCATTTCCAGGCGCCGGCAATAGGGTAGACCAGCCCCACATAAAGTACAACGAAAATCAAAAAGGTACCGATCTTGATGCGTTCGGCAACGGCACCGGATACGATGGTAGCGGCCGTTGCGGCGAACATGCCCTGAAAGAGAAAGTCCGTCCACCAGGTATATCCACCGTCGGCGTATTCGGGGGTCATACCACCAGCAGGGGCTTCGATGCCGAACCCTGCAAAGCCGAAGATTCCCGACGAACCTTCTTCAAAACCGGGGTACATCAGGTTGAAGCCCCAAGCGTAATAAAGCAACAGGCCCGTGGTGACAATAAAAATGTTCTTGAATAAAATGTTGATGGTATTTTTTTCACGGGTCAGACCGATTTCCAAAAAGGCGAACCCGGTATGCATGAAGAACACCAGTGCGGTGGCCAACATCATCCATATGTTGTTTGCTGTAAATAATCCTGAATCCATTTTTATGATTTTAAGTTTAGTTGAAGGCGGATAAAAGCGTCCGCCATGGTTATTTGTTTTAGTTGATTCCCGCGTGTCCACTTTCCTTGGTGCGAATGCGATAGGCCTCCAGGACCTCGGAAACGAAAATCTTTCCATCCCCCACATTGCCTGTAGAGGCGACCTCCAAAAGGGCGTTTACGGTTTTCTCCAGAAAATCATCCGACACGACGATGGATAGATACCTTCTTTGGATGTCACTGGTACTATAGGATATCCCACGATACACGTGACCTTGTTTTTCATTTCCCACTCCCGTTACGTCCCAATACGTAAAGAAATTGACCTCGATCTGATGCAGGGCCTCCTTGACCTCGTCGAACTTGGATTTTCTGATAATTGCCTCGATTTGTTTCATAATAATTATAGGGTTTAAGTTGCCAAATATATGTTAATAATAAAATAACCCCCAAAAATGAAGGGGGTATTATGTGATTTTTATGGTTTTAATTATTTTACCCCTTAATATTTTAGGGTATGATATTATAAAAGTTATAAAATATCATATTGATGGTCTCATTTTAAGGTGTTGTCAAAGATTAAGATAAAAAATGATAGGGGAAGGTCCCTTTTTTTAGGATTTGGGACATGATATGATGAAGGATGGGCAACTCCAGCTCGTGGGCGCGGTTGCCTGGGGAAAGGATGAACTAATTCGGTTAAGCCATTTTCGCCAACCAGAGACCACCTCCGACGGCGGCTATGCCGATGGCGATACTGGCGATGAGATAGCATGAAAAATGGAACAATTCGCCCGCGGTAAGTAGGGCATGTTTCTCAAATGCGAATGCGGAAAAGGTGGTAAAGCCCCCGCAAAAACCGGTAGCCAATATCAAAATCTGATTTTCGGAAAGATAATCGCCCTTCGTGGAAAGGCCCAAAATAAAACCGATGAGCAGACAGCCCAGCATATTGACCAAAAAGGTTCCCAGAAAAAAGTGGGCGAAATGGGGATTGAGAGTTTTTGAGATCAGGTATCTCAACAGACTTCCTGCCCCACCGCCGACAAAAACGAGCAACCATTGTTTCATCGGTGCAAATTAAACAAATAATCGGTGCGGGCGTAGGTACGGGCGCGAAACGGAGGCAATAGGCTGCCTGGGATATGCAAGTAAAGCGGGTCTTTAAGGATTGTGAAAAACAACCGGAAATAACCGTGAAAAGGAAATAAGATTAGGCCGCCTTTTTAGATTTGGAGGTCCAGCTAAGGAAGGTATTAAGTGCAGAGAAAGGGGATTTTGCCATGGGTTTACCGGATTTTTTGCTTCCACCGGATATGCCCGCTAGACTGAATACTATAAACACTGCATTCGCCCCAACGAGGATTAGAAGTATGGTAAAAAAACTTAACATGGTTTGCCCCTTTATATAAACAACGCAAAAATACGCGGTTCAGTATGATATACGGGAAAAAATGGATTTTTGACGTCGTCGCGTGCGATTTTTCCGAAGAATGCAACTTGCGAAGTCAATTGTTAAGAAAGTATTTAATACAAAACAGTATTATAATGAAGGATATAAAAAAGAGGGCGACCCATTGCACCCCCTTATAGTTTTTCGTAAGCCATTTTTTGTCCTTTTTATAGGAACGGACGATTACAGCAATAAACACTATGGTGAACAATGAGGCAAAAACGATTTGGCCGGTGCTGAACATATTGTTTTCAAAAATGATTTAATTTATCCGGAGTTCATACCCGGTAGCGCCATCCAAAAGGGTCTTCCGCCCGATTGTACTGGATATCGATGATACGTTTTTT
>DASSWC010000234.1:0-8566 GCA_035705395.1 Pricia sp.
GATATTGGTCAGGATGGCGATATGTGGGTGGAAATCCCGTATACCATCCAACTGGAAACTACTGATTTCCAGCACGTAGAAATCGTGGTTTTCCTCCGCCACCATTTTGGCAAAACTATCCCCGATGTTGCCTGCCATGCCCACCTTCAGTCCCCCTTCCTTTAAAAAATGATGGGTGAGCATTGTGGTAGTGGTCTTGCCGTTGCTTCCGGTAATTCCGATAATGGTCGCATCGGTATAGCGTGAGGCGAACTCGATTTCGGAAATAACGGGAATCCCCTTCTTCCGCAAGTGCTCTACCAGGGGAACCGTATCCGGTATACCGGGACTCTTCATCACCAGATCGGCGTTCAGGATTTTCGCTTCCGTATGCCCTTCCGCTTCCCAATCCAAATCAAAATGTTCAAGAACGTCTTGGTACTTCCGTTGTATTTTTCCATTGTCGGATACGAAAACCCCGTATCCCTTTTGCTGTGCTAAAATTGCCGTTCCGATGCCGCTTTCCCCCGCACCTAAAATGACAAGCCTGCCGCTATTCCTCCGACCCGTATCGTCGGTCTTACCGGGGGACAGATTATTCTCTTTATTTTTATCCTTCTTCATCCCGGCCTTACCGCTTTAAATTCATTGTCCTCTGCTTACTTTATACCTAACGGACCTTTAACGTCACGACCGTAATAATTGCCAACAATATCCCCACGATCCAAAAACGGGTGACGATCTTGCTTTCGTGATAGCCCTTGACCTGGTAATGGTGGTGCAGGGGCGACATAAGGAAAATACGTTTGCCCTCGCCGAATTTCTTACGGGTATATTTGAAATATCCTACTTGCAGCATCACCGAGAGCGATTCGGCGAAAAAGATGCCGCACAGCACGGGAATCAGCAGTTCTTTTCGGATGATAATGGCAATTACCGCGATGACCCCTCCGATAGTAAGGCTGCCCGTATCGCCCATAAACACTTGGGCCGGGAAGGCGTTGTACCATAAAAAACCTACCAAGGCACCCACGAAGGCGGTGACAAAAACCACCAACTCGCCGGAATTCGGAATGAACATAATGTCCAGATAATCCGAAAGAATGACGTTACCGGATACAAAGGTAAATATGCCCAGGGCAAACACGATAATTGCCGAGGTACCGGCCGCCAGACCATCGATACCATCGGTCAGGTTCGCCCCGTTCGATACCGCCGTAACAATCAATATCACGATGGGGATAAAGATCAACCACGCGTAATTTTTGGCATTCTCGCCAGCCCAACCGATCAGTTCGGCATAATCAAGTTCGTTGTTCTTCACAAAGGGTACCGTGGTCCGGGTCGATTTGATCTCAATTCCCTCTATCTCTTTCACTTCATACTGTTCGGTAATAACGGTAGTACCCTCATCTTTCATGACCACTGCCGGATGAAAGTAGAGCGTCGCCCCCACCCCAAGGCCAAGCACGATCTGCCCCATCACCTTGAACCTGCCCTTTAGCCCCTGTTTGTTCTTTCGGAATACCTTGATATAGTCGTCGGCAAAGCCTATAAGGCCCATCCATAGGGTAGTCACGATCAGTAGCAGGATGTAAATATTCTCGAGTTTCGCAAACAATATAACCGGGATCAAGGTGGCCATGATAATGATCAAACCGCCCATGGTCGGTGTGCCCGCCTTTTGCTTTTGCCCCTCAAGGCCCAGATCGCGTACACTCTCGCCGATCTGCTTCTTTTGAAGGAATTCGATAATGCGTTTACCATACACCGTAGCTATCAATAGGGAAAACAGAATGGCCATGGCGGCGCGGAACGTGATGAACTGAAACAGGCCCGCACCCGGCACTTGATATTCCTTTTCCAAATATTCGAAGAGATAGTACAGCATGGTTTTTTTAGGTTTCTAGGTCGTAATTGGGTTTGGAACCTAGATATCTGGAGTCTAGATTCTAGACTTCTTTTTTTTTACGTGTTCAATTCGTTCAAAAATTCTTTTACTATTTTAAAATCATCGAAATCCACCCGCTTTCCATTGGTCTCCTGATAGGTTTCGTGCCCTTTGCCCGCAATTAGGATGATATCGTTGGTAGCGGCCAGTTGGCAGGCGGTCTTGATGGCCTGTTTTCGGTTTTCGATGGATAGATATTTTTTTACATTTTGCGGTTCCACGCCGGCCTCCATAGCCCCGATTATCGCTTGGGGGGATTCCGTTCGGGGATTGTCGGAGGTGAATATCGCCTTGTTGCTCATTTCGGAGGCGATGTGACCCATTATGGGACGCTTGGCCGTATCCCTGTCGCCACCGCAGCCTACCACGGTGATAATATTTTCGTTGCCGGTTCGCAGGGATTCGATGGTTTCCAACACATTTTTTAGGGCATCGGGGGTGTGGGCGTAGTCGACAATGGCTGTAATTTTCTTGTCGGATATGTAATACTGAAAGCGTCCCTCGACCGTTTCGAGTTCGCTCAAGAGCCGAAGGGTTTCCAGTCGCTCGAGGCCCAGGAGATCGGCAGTACCGTAAATGGCCAAGAAATTATAGGCATTGAAATGGCCGATCAACCGCGACCAAAGCTCATGGTCGTTGATTCTTAGCAGTTGTCCGCTGAACCGGTTCTCCAATACCTGCCCCTTATAATCGGCGTAGGATTTTAGGGCATAGGTGTACTTTCGGGCCTTGGTATTCTGCAGCATAACGGCACCGTTCTTATCGTCTTCATTGGTCAGGGCAAAGGCCTCTTTGGGCAGCTCGTCGAACAGTATTTTTTTGGTATCACGGTATTCGGCGAAGGTTTTGTGGTAGTCCAGATGGTCATGGGAAAGGTTGGTGAAAACAGCCCCGGCAAAGACCAAGCCCTTGGTCCGTTGTTGATGGATGCCGTGCGAGCTGACTTCCATAAAACAGAATTCCACCCCGGCCTCGTTCATATAAGACAAATGCTCATTGATGGTCAAGGCGTCGGGCGTCGTATGACTGGTCTTATATTGCTTGTCGCCGACCCTAATTTTTATGGTGGAAAGCAAGCCCGTTTTATAGCCGGCCTTCTTGAACAATTGGTACAACAGGCTGCTAACGGTGGTCTTGCCGTTGGTGCCGGTAATGCCTACCAACTTTAGATTTTTTGAGGGATTGCCGTAGAAATTGGATGCCATTACGGCCAGGGCTATATGGCCATCCTTGACCTCTACGTAGGTGACGCCGTTGACAATTGGATCCGGAAGCGTTTCGCAGACGACGGCCTTGGCCCCGGCATTGATGGCCTTTTCGATATACAGATGACCGTCGGTCAAAGTACCTTTTATGGCTACGAAGACATCGTCCATACCCACTTTTCGGGAATCGAAGCAGATGGCGTTGACCAGGATATCGGTCGATCCGTTGACCGCGGAAATGCCTGCACCATATAATATGTCCTTTAAAAGCTTCATGATAGGACCAAGGTTATTCGCTCTGTTTTCGCTATGTCCGTTCCTTCCGAAATGGACTGATTTTTTACTTTCCCGTGGCCTTTTATCTCAACTTTCAGGCCTAGATTTTCGAGAATGGAAATGGCATCCATACCACTCATGCCCCTTACGTTGGGTACTTTCCGATATTCCTTCTGTGCCTCGGCGTAGTATTTTTGGTAGGATTGCTCCGCCTCCTCATCCACTATCCGCTGCATATCGACTTGATCGATTACGGGCGAGGTGGTGTAAATCTTTTGGGCGATGGATTTGAAAATAGGGCCGGATACATCGGCACCGTAATACCCCATACTCTTATCGGGTTCATGGATGACCACGATACAGGAATATTTAGGGTTGTCGGCCGGAAAATAGCCCGCAAAGGTAGAGATGTATTTGAGCTTGTCGGGATCTTGCGCGGCATAGTTCTTTTGGGCCGTGCCGGTCTTGCCCGCCATCGAGAAATTCGGGGAATACAGCCTATGGCCGGTGCCGTGTTCGCTTTCGACCACTCTTTTAAGCAGGTCTTGCGCTATGGCGGCCGTTTCTTTCGAACATATCGCGGGATCGATGACTTCTTTCTCAAATGTTTTGATGGTACGGTCCCATTCCTTAACCTCCTTGATCAGCCGCGGCTTGAGCATTTCGCCGTCGTTCGCAATAGCGTTGTAAAAGGTCAACATCTGGAGGGGGGTCATGGAAACCTCGTACCCGTGCGACATCCAGGCCAATGAAATGCCCGACCAGCCTTTATCGCCGGGAGAACGGAGCACGGGCTTCCCCTCTCCCTTTATAGGAAGGTCCAATTTCCGGTGCACGTTCATTTTCATCAGGCGATTGACAAATTTTGAGGGATCGTCCTTGTAATTATTGTGTATCATCTTGGCAAAGGCCGTGTTGGAGGATACTTCGAAGGCCCGGCCCACTGAAATTTTTCCGTATCCGCCCTTTTTGGAATCCCTTACCACACGGTCGTAGATGCGCCAACGGCCATTTTCGGTATCGATGACCGTACTGGTATCGACGACCTTGTCCTCAAGTGCGGCGACGAGGGATATCAACTTAAAAGTAGAACCGGGTTCGTGCGATTCGCCGATAGCATAGTTCAGGCGTTCGTAGTATTTTCCCTCTTTGGTTCTGCCGAGGTTCGAGATGGCCTTCACTTCACCGGTCTCGGTTTCCATCACGATAACACAGCCATGATCGGCCTTATATTTTTCCAATTGGCCCAGAAGGGCGTGGTGGGCAATATCCTGAATATTGATATCGATGGTCGACACCAGGTCGTATCCGTCTTTGGGCTCGACGAGATTGTCCCATCCGATCGGCTTCCACTGGCCGTTGGCGATTTTTTGCTTTAGCCGTTTTCCTTCAACACCCCTCAAGTAAGGCCCAAAGGCCCTTTCAAGGCCTACGCCGTAGTAATAGCCGTTTTCATCGACCTTTTCATAGCCTACGCTGCGTTCCGCGATTTTTCCCAAGGGATGTTCACGTACCGTTTTCTGCTCGATGATGAGTCCGCCTTGGTAAGGCCCTTTGTTGAAAAGCGGAAAATCCTTCACAGCCATATATTCCGAATAATCCAGGTTTCGGGCGATCAGGGCATAGCGATGTTTGTTGGCCTTCGCTTTGCGCAGCAATTGTTGGTAGTGTGACGACGAACTGCCCAGCATGTCGGAAAGGGCGTCGGACAGGGGCACAATATTCTCCCTAAAATCGGCATCGCTGACCGTTACCGCATCGAAACGGATGGTGTAGCGGGAGACTGAGGTCGCCAATAGACTACCATCGTCCGAATACAGGTTGCCGCGGTTCGGGGCGATCGTAACCATTTTTTCGGTGCGCTTCAGGGCCAGGTCCCGGTATTTGTCGCCTTCGGCCACTTGAATGTTCACCAGTTTGAACAGCACGGCACCGGAAAACAGGAACATGCACGCCGAAACGACGTACAGTCGGGTCATTATGGTTTTGTCCGTTACAGCCATTATTTCTGGGGTATCGATTTAACCATTATTTTTTGGGGCGGCACCTCGGAAGGATACAGTCCCTTTTCCTCCACAATTTCCTTTATGGTGGATTCCAGTTTTAGCCGCTGCACTTTGGATCGAACGTCGACGAATTCGCTGCGGAGCTCTTTAACCTCTTCGTTCAAGGCGGATATTTGATGCACTTTTTTATCCGCGCTGTGGGAGCTGCCTATCATAATGGTGGCCAAAAACGAGGTGAAAATGATAAACGCCCAGTTTTTGGGTGCATCACCGCTGATCAGGAATTTTCCCTTTAAAATGTTCAGTAATCCGGTTTTCATTAGGTTAAGGATTTGGGGGTTATTATGGGTTTTAAATTTTTTTTCACACCCGTACCGCAATTCGCAATTTGGCACTACGGGCGCGGTTATTTTTCGCTATTTCCGCTTTCGACGGCACACTCAATTTTCCTATTTTTTTAAAGGGAACATCGATGTTCCCGTAAAAATCCTTTTCCGGTTCGCCTTCAAATCGGCCAGCGCGGATAAAGCGTTTGACCAACCGGTCTTCGAGGGAGTGGTAGCTGATAATGCTGAGCCTTCCCCCAACGTTTAACATCTCGGGCGTTTGCAGCAAAAATTCCTGGATAACGGCTATCTCTTGGTTCACCTCGATCCGGATGGCCTGATAGACCTGTGCCAGTACTTTATGTTCCCTTTCCGCTGGCAAAAAAGATTGCAATACCTTTTTTAAGCGCTCCGTGGTCTTTATCGGCGATGCTTCCCGCTGCGCCAAAATCGTTTTTGCCATGGCATTCGCATTCCGCAGATCGCCATATTCGAAGAGCAGCTTGCGCAACCCGTCGTAATCATATTCGTTGACTACCTCATAGGCAGAAAGCGCATTGCGCTGGCTCATCCGCATATCGAGATTGGCTTCGAAGCGGGTGGAAAATCCGCGGTCGGCGGTATCGAACTGATGCGACGAAACGCCAAAATCGGCGAGAATACCATCCACCTTCCGGATGCCATATAACTTTAAGAACTGCTTGAGGAACCTGAAATTCTCATTGATGAGCGTAAACCGTCTGTCATCGATAGTGTTTTCAAGAACATCCTCATCCTGGTCGAAGGCGAATAGTCGGCCCTTGCTCCCCAGTCGTTTCAATATTTCCTGCGAATGTCCACCGCCACCGAAAGTGACATCCACATATATTCCATCCTCTTTAATAGCCAGTCCGTCAACGGACTCCCGCAACAAAACCGGATCATGATACATATTCGTCCCCATTGTGATACATGGCCCTCGGCATTATGAATCGTCGCCCCCGTCTCCGTCATTGCCCATTACTTCTTCCGCCAGGGCGGCAAAATCCTCGGTGGTGTCCTCGAGTACCTTTTCATAGCTGTCCTTATCCCATATTTCGATGATGTTGATAGCGGATGTCAAAACGACCTCTTTGGAAATATTCGCTATTTCCACTAGATTCTTGGGAATCAGCAAGCGGCCCGTGCCGTCGATTTCCACCGTCTTTACCCCGGCCGAAAAACTTCGTATGAAGTTCGCGTTCTTCTGTTTGAACCGGTTTTTCCGCTTCATTCTTTCCATTAGCTGGTTCCATTCCGCCATGGGATAGAGTTCCAGACAAGGCTCAAAAACCGACCGTTTGATTACAAAACCTTCGTTCATAATCGGGGACATCTGATTTTTTAGGGCAACCGGAATCATTACCCTACCTTTAGCGTCAGCCTTGCAATCATATGTGCCGATGAAATTGATCACTCAGAAAGTTTGTTTTACAGTACTATAACTCAAAACTACAAATTTTATTACCACTTTTTACCACAAATTACCACTTTGTTAATAAATAGTGGGATTTTTGGCATGTATTTTTTTGGGATTGCCGATAAAAGGGGGGCGTTTTTGGGAACTTTAGTGGAGACCATCATCCCGAAACCCCTCTCATTTAATTGGCATTTCACTGAATTGTCTATATTTGGCGCAACGCTAAGAATCCATTTGCATGGAAGAAAAAATTATCAAGGAAGGTAAGTACCGGTATATCGAAATTGGTAAAGGCACCCCGATCATCATATTGCACGGACTTATGGGCGGACTCAGTAACTTTCACGGCGTCACCGGCCATTTTCCGAAAATGGGCTACAAGGTGTTGGTGCCCGAATTGCCCATTTACGACATGCCGCTGCTCAAGACCAACGTAAAACAGTTCGCCAAGTTTTTGGAGGGTTTTATCGAGTTCAAAGGCTTCAAGGATGTCATTCTTCTTGGGAATTCCCTGGGAGGCCATATCGGATTACTGCATACCAAGCTCTACCCCGAAATGGTAAAGGCCCTGGTAATCACCGGAAGTTCGGGACTTTACGAAAGTGCCATGGGGGATGGCTATCCGCGACGTGGTGATTATGATTTTATCAAGAAGAAAGCGGAAAATGTGTTCTACGACCCCGCTGTTGCGACCCAGGAAATTGTGGACGAGGTCTTTGCAACCGTTAACGATCGGAACAAAATTATAAAGACCCTCGCCATCGCCAAAAGTGCCATCCGGCATAATATGGCCGATGACCTCCCTTTAATGCAAACCCCTACCTGTATTATTTGGGGAAAGAACGATACGGTAACCCCACCCGACGTGGCCAGTCTTTTTCACGAGTTGCTACCCGATTCGGAACTGTTCTGGATCGACAAATGCGGGCATGCTCCTATGATGGAGCATCCGCAGGAGTTCAACACTATTTTGGATGCGTGGTTGGAAAAGCGGGGGTTTTGACCTGCCGAAGCCCAACCCGCTCCTTTCATTTTAAACCGCTAAGCCTGCGACACGGACTACCGCGACACCCATATTTATGAAGATCAAATCCGCAAATTTCATAATCAGCAATACCGATGTCGCCAAATGTCCCAACGAGCCTTTGCCCGAATATGCCTTTATCGGCCGTTCCAACGTCGGCAAATCCTCATTGATCAATATGCTGACCGATCGGAAAGGCCTCGCCAAGACATCGGGTCGTCCGGGCAAAACGCAGCTGATCAACCATTTTAAGATCAACGACAACTGGTTTCTTGTCGATTTACCGGGCTATGGCTACGCAAGGGTTTCCAAAAGGAACAAACGGACCTTCCAAAAATATATTCGGGACTATTTTTCGAAA
>DASSWC010000235.1:0-5806 GCA_035705395.1 Pricia sp.
GGATTGCGGTTGGACTTGGAAAAGACGGCTTTGGGGGAACTTCCCGAAAATCCCGGGAAGTATCCGATTGTTCCCAACAACCTTCGGGAAAGTTCGGTATACCAGCATATTACCTCCGAAGAACCCGACGAAATGATGCCACCGCCGGATTCCAAACTGGCCCTGAATGCCTACGAGAAAAGGTTGATAGGGAAATGGATCGAACAGGGGGCCGAATTTGAAAAACATTGGGCTTTCCTAGCGCCTGAAAAGGCCGAGATTTCCGAGGTGGAAGTTTCCAATCCCGATTTTGAGGCTTGGGGCGCGAACGAAATCGACCATTTTATCTTGGCGAAACTGCAAGAAAATGGGCTGCACCCTTCCCCAAGAGCCACCGATGCGACTTTGATACGCCGGATAAGCCTAGACCTGACCGGACTTCCGCCCACCCCCGATCAGGTAAAGAAGCTTCTTGACGCTAGTTCCAAATTGGATATTGCCAGCTTCATAGACGACCTTTTGGCCAGTCCCGCCTACGGGGAGCGCATGACGCAATCCTGGCTCGACGTGGCCCGCTATGCCGATTCCCATGGCTATCAAGACGATAGCTACCGCAGCATGTGGCCCTGGCGCGATTGGGTCATCCACGCCTTTAACGAAAACCTTCCCTACGACACGTTTTTGACGTGGCAATTAGCGGGTGACCTGCTCCCCAACGCTACAAGGGAGCAAATCTTGGCGACCGGCTTCAACCGTAACCATCCGATCACCCAGGAGGGCGGGGTAATACAAGAAGAATACCGCACTAATTATGTCCTGGACCGTACCAACACCCTCGGCAAGGGTATTTTGGGAATTACCTTGGAATGTGCCCAGTGCCACGATCATAAATACGACGCCATTACCCAAGAAAACTATTACGAGATGTTCGCCTTTTTCAATCAAGTCGATGAAAAGGGACTTCAAATGGATGCCGTGCAGGCCAAGAACCAAAAGTTTTTTGCCGACCCGCCCTTTATGACCATAACGAAGGAGGAGACCGAGGGCGTACTCTCTTTTGTCAATCTTGAGGAGAAAGACAAGATCAACGTGATGGTCATGAACGATTCCGCCCCTAAAACGACTTATATTTTGAACCGGGGGGAATATGACCAGCCTACGGATTCCGTACTTCCCAGTACGCCCTCATCGATTTTAGCGTACTCGGACGAACTACCAAAAAACCGGTTGGGCCTTGCGCAATGGCTAACGGATAAGGACAATCCCTTAACGGCCAGGGTCTACGTAAACCGACTTTGGGCCATGCTATTCGGCAAGGGTATTGTGGAGACCTCCGGGGATTTCGGGGTGCAAGGCAGCCTACCGACCCATCCGAAACTGCTCGATTGGCTAGCTGTGGATTTTATGGAACACGGTTGGGATATTAAGTACCTCCTCAAAAAGATTATCCTCTCGGCGACCTACCAACAGCGCTCCGACATGCGTCCCGAGCTCGAGAAGGCCGACCCCGAGAACAAACTCCTAGCACGGGCCCCGCGTTTCAGGATGAGCGCCGAAATGATCCGCGACTACATCCTGACCACCAGCGGGCTGCTCAATACCGAGATCGGAGGTCCCAGCGTCAAGCCCTACCAACCTTCCGGTCTATGGGCAGAGACCAATGCCGGGGAAGACCGTGGCACCTTGACCCGATATGTGCCCGATACGGGCGGGGATCTCTACCGCCGGTCACTGTATACTTTCTGGAAACGTACCTTGCCCCCTCCGAACATGACTATTTTCGACGCCCCGAGCCGGGATTTCTCGGAAGTGCGTCGCCAAAAGACGAACACCCCCCTTCAGGCCCTGGTGTTGCAGAATGATGTGCAGATACTTGAGGCCGCCCGGGTGATGGCGCAAAGTATGTTGGCCAAGGAACCTGATAACCCCGATCTGGTCAAGGACATATTCCAACGCATTCTGATCCGTACACCCAAGAAAGAGGAACTATTGACCCTGAACGACTATTATCACGATGCCCTTGAACTGTACCAAAACGATATCGACGATGCCCAAAAGCTGATCGCGGTAGGGGAGTACCGACAGCGCAACACGGATCCGGCCAAAACCGCTGCGCTGATGTTGACGGCGCAGGTTATCTATAATCTTGATGAGACGATTTCCAAGGAATAGGGAGTCAAGAGTGGACTTAATAGTAACTACCATGGAAGAAAATAAAAAAACATCCGAAGAGAATCCCCTAAAGGTAAACCGCCGCCATTTCTTTTCACAATTGAGCGTCGGCATCGGTTCGTTGGCCCTTGGATCTTTGCTGATTCCCGATCTCTTCAAAGGCCCCAGTGTCGAAGAAGCGGCCTCCAAACCCTTGGGCATCCCCCATTTTGCGCCCAAAGCGAAACGGGTCATTTATCTGTTCCAGGCAGGGGCGCCCTCGCAGTTCGAGACCTTCGATTACAAGCCCACCCTGCGCAAACGGATGGGGGAGGACCTGCCGGCTTCGATACGTGACGGCCAGCGCCTGACCGGCATGACGGCCAATCAGGACAAGTTTCCCCTGATGCCCCCTGCGACCGAATTCAAGCAGTACGGGAAGAGCGGCACCTGGATCAGCGATTTCTTTCCGCATATCGCCAAGATAGCCGACGATATCACGGTAGTGCGCAGCATGCACACCGAGGCCATCAACCACGATCCCGCCATTACCTTTTTCCAGACGGGCAGCCAGCAGTCCGGCCGCCCCAGTATGGGTTCGTGGATGAGCTACGGGCTGGGCAGCGAGAACAAGAACCTGCCTTCGTTCGTGGTGCTTACCTCCCGAGGGGAGGGGAATAGCCAGGGACTGTATTCCAAACTTTGGTCCAGCGGGTTTCTGGACTCCAAACACCAAGGCGTACTGCTGCGTTCCGGAGAGAATCCGGTACTCTACCTGAACGATCCCGAAGGCATATCCCGTTCGGAAAAGAGGCATCTTTTGGATAAGGTCTCCTCCCTGAACAAACTGCACTACGTCGAGACCGGTGACGACGAGATCGAATCCCGCATCGCACAGTACGAAATGGCCTATCGGATGCAGATGTCCGTACCTGACGTGATGGACATTTCCAAAGAACCCGAATCCATCATCAAGCTCTACGGGGAGGATTGCCAGGTGCCGGGAACCTATGCGGCCAATGCACTACAAGCAAGACGTTTGGCGGAGAACGGAGTGCGCTTTATCCAGCTCTATCACCAGGGATGGGACCAGCATGGCAACCTGCCCAACGAAATGGCCGGACAGGCCAAAGACGTGGATCAAGCCTCCGCGGCCCTAGTACTCGACCTTAAACAGCGCGGCATGCTCGACGATACCCTCGTCGTCTGGGGCGGGGAGTTCGGCCGTACCAACTACTGTCAGGGTAATTTCGATCCGACCAACTACGGCCGCGACCACCATCCCCGCGCATTCAGTATCTGGATGGCCGGTGGCGGCATCAAACCCGGACTCAATTACGGCCAGACCGATGAATTCGGGTACAACGTGGTCGAAAATCCTGTCCATATCAACGATTTTCACGCTACCCTGATGCACGCCATGGGCCTCGATCACGAGCAATTGACCTATAAATACCAAGGCCGGCGCTTTCGGCTGACCGATGTGGCGGGGAACGTGGTAGAAGATCTTTTGGCTTAAGGTGTGGTCGCGAATATTGACAACTTAATGTTTGCTTTGACGTTTTTATCCTAATACGAAAAAGACTTTTCCCAAATGGAGATTTTTAAAACCATCTACGAAGAAATTATCGGCTTTCTGGGCATCGAAAATGCCTGGGAAATACTAAAAGCGGGCGATTATAGCGTGTTGACCACCTACGACGGCGTGGTCGCCTTCATTCTTCCTATTATTCCATTGTTAGTCATCCTTGAATTTATACTGGGCCTAGTCTATAAAAGACCGGACACCAAAGTCTACAAGGTCAACTTTTTGATTTACGTCTTCAATCGGTTCGTAGGCCGGTTTATAGCCATCGCCATGGTCGTCTTGCTTATCGGCTGGCTGCAACCTTACGCCCCTTTTCAGACCTCCCCGACCTGGTATTGGTTCATATACGGGTATGTCGTTTGGGAATTCGGCCATTTTTTATACCATTATTGGGGCCACAAAGTGCGGCTTTTCTGGTGCCTACATTCCACCCACCACACCCCGGAAAACATGAACCTTTCGGTAACGTACGCCCATTTCTTTCTGGAAGCCCCCTATGCGGATACCATCAGAACGACCGTTTGCATCCTGGCGGGGGTGGAACCGGCAATGCTATTCGTTATTATGTTCATTGACGGTACCTACGGCGCCTTTATTCACGTTGGGGAAAATATGATTAAGGATGCCCGGTTCGGAATCTTGGGCAAATACATCCTCACCCCGTCGCACCATCGGGTCCACCATGCTCGAAACCCTAGGTACATCGATACCAATTTCTGTAATCTGCTAAACATTTGGGACCGTGTTTTTGGAACCTATCAGGAGGAGAAAAGAGAAGAAAAGATCGAATACGGAATTACCCGTCCGGTGAATACCGGTAATTTCATGGACGTCTATTTTGGAGAATTCGTGGCACTGGCAAAAGACGTATGGAACGCCCCGGGCCTGAAGAACAAACTGCTTTACATCATAATGCCGCCAGGATGGAGCCATTCCGGGGATCATAAAACGGCCAAGGTGGTGCGGGATGAATATTTTCGATTGACCAATGACAAAACCTGATAAATACCTCTGGGCGAATTACACGATCTTGGGCCTCACCATTTTCCTAATCTTTTGCCTGCTGTTCGAACCTTATATCGAGCTTCCGAATCTGGTGGCCTGGCTCGGACGCTGGCATCCGTTGGTACTCCATTTCCCCATTGTACTGCTGTTGGTCGCTATTGTATTGGGGCTCACGGGGAGACCGCTCCCCCAATTGCTGTTGACCGTTGCCGTGCTTTCGGCCCTGATTACCGCCATCTCGGGATTCTTTTTGGGGAAGGATGTCCCTATCAAGGGCGATCTGCTCTTCTGGCACCAATGGCTGGGCGGGGCTACGGCCCTTATCGCGGCCCTTTGGTATGCGTTGTATGAGGCGGGCCTGGGACAGGCGATGTACACCAAGGCCCTTCAGGTGGGTTTGATAGTATTGATAGGATATACGGGCCATTACGGGGGAATGGTCACCCATGGCGAGGGGTTTCTGGCGCTTCCGACCGAGGACCCTAAGGACAAAATCCCCGAGAACCCGCTTATTTATAAGGATGTTGTATTCCGGATATTGGACGATAAATGCGTATCCTGCCATAATCCCAATAAACAGAAGGGCGAACTGGTCATGACGCGTTTTGACAAACTGATACAGGGCGGGGAAAATGGACCCATCCTTGAGCCCGGAAGGCCCGAGGAAAGCGAGATGGTCCTAAGGGCACACCTGCCCTTGGAAGATGAGCACCACATGCCACCGGAAGGCAAGGAGCAGCTCGAAGAACACGAGATCGCCATATTGGAACAGTGGATTGCGCTCGGCGCCTCCGATACCGTCCGGTTGGGCCAATTGTCCCCCTCGGAACCCTTGGTGGGCCTGATTACCGATATGATGGAGCCCGACCCTGCCGAAAAATGGGCGAAGCTGCCCAAGGTGGCGGACAGTACGCTACAAAACTTGGCATCCGACTATCTGAGAATTACACGTATCGCCAGCAACTCCGAGGCATTGAGTGTCGTCTTTTTCCCGCCCCCCGAGTACCATCCAGAAACGGTTACGGACCTTAAAAAGGTAGCTGGGAATATTGTGGAACTAGATCTGAGCGGACTCCCCATCGG